>CBFGWW010000121.1:0-9659 GCA_965652625.1 uncultured Agromyces sp. | reverse complement strand
GCTCGACGAGCCGCGAGGCCGTCACAGCTCGGCGATGACCGTCTTCAGCTCGGTGTAGTCCTCGAGGCCGAACGAGCCGAGCTCGCGACCCCAGCCCGACTCCTTGTACCCGCCCCGCGGGAGGGTCACGTCGTCGGCGTGCCAGGAGTTGAGCCAGATGGTGCCCGCCCGCAGGCGGCCGCCCACCCGGTGCGCGGTGCCGATGTCGCGCGACCACACGCCCGCAGCGAGCCCGTAGCGGGTGTTGTTCGCGAGCCTGATCGCCTCCTCCTCGGTGTCGAACGGCACCGCGGTGACGACCGGACCGAAGATCTCGTCCTGCTGGATCGACATCTGCTCGCTCACGTCGGTGAAGACGGTGGGACGCACGAAGTAGCCGCGGTCACCGACGCGCACGCCGCCCTCGGCGACCGTCGCCCCCTCGGCGACACCAGCCTCGAGGTAGCCCGTGACCTTCGCGAACTGCTCGTCGGAGATGAGCGGACCCATGTCGGTGCGCTCGTCGAAGGCGCTGCCGACACGGATGCCGCGGGCGATCTCCGCGATCCCCGCGACGACCTCGTCGAACACGCCGCGCTGCACGTAGAGGCGTGAGCCGTTCACGCAGCACTGGCCCTGGTTGAAGAACGCGGCGTGCGCCGAACCGGGGATCGCCTTGGCGAGGTCGGCGTCGTCGAAGACGAGGTTCGGGGCCTTGCCGCCGAGCTCGAGCGAGACCTTCTTCAGGTTGCCGGCGGCCGCCGCCGCGATCTTCTTGCCGACCTCCGTCGACCCCGTGAACGCGACCTTGTCGACGTCGCGGTGCGCGACGAGGGCCGCGCCGGTGTCGCCGAACCCGGGAAGGACGTTGACGACGCCCGCCGGCAGTCCGGCCTCGAGGAGCAGTTCGCCGAGGCGCAGGGCGCTGAGGGGCGTCTGCTCGGCCGGCTTCAGCACCACGGTGTTGCCCACCGTGATCGCGGGGACGATCTTGAAGGCCGCCATCGTCAGCGGGAAGTTCCACGGGACGATCCCGGCGACGACCCCGATCGGCTCGCGCACCGTGTAGGCGAGGAACTCCGACGTCTCGCTGGACAGCGGGATCGTCGTGCCCTCGGTCTTGTTCGCCCAACCGGCGAAGTAGCGGAACAGCTCCGCGGCCGTGGCCACGTCGCCGTCGCGCGCGCCGACGAACGGCTTGCCGCCGTCGAGCGCCTCCAACTGCGCGAACTCGTCGGCGTGCTCCTCGAGCAGGTCGGCGATCCTCCACAGCAGGCGTCCGCGCTGGCGCGGGGTGAACCGGTTCCACGCGGAGCCGTGCTCGAACGCGCGCCGGGCCGCTGCGACCGCCCGGTTCACGTCCTCGGGTCCGGCCTGGGCCACCTGGGTGATCGCATCCTCGGTCGCGGGGTCGATCGTCGCGAAGGTGCGGCCGTCCGCGGCATCCTGCCACTCACCGTCGATGAGCAGCTGCCGGGGCGAGCCGACGAACTCGGCGACGCTCGGGAGCAGGGCTGCGTTGGTCATGGGGTTCCTTTCAGTTGACGTCACGTGCGGTCACTTGACGAAGGGAAGCTTGGAGCGGTCGATCGTGAGGGCGACCGCGGCGATCACGAGCACCCCGTAGAAGATCTGCTCGTACGAGGAGTCGACGCCCGCCACCGAGAGCCCGACGCGCAGCACCGTGATGATGAGCACTCCGATCACGGTACGTCCGATTCCGCCGAATCCACCGGTGATCGCCGTCCCACCCACCACGATGGCGGCGACCACCGGCAGAAGCAGGGAATCCGCGAGGCTCGGCGCACCGCTGTACGTGCGGCCGACGAGCATCACGCCCGCGAATCCCGCGCACGCGCCCGACACGACGAACGCGGCGATCTTCGTCTGGGCGACCGGCACGCCGGCCATGAGCGCGGCCGACTCGCTGCTGCCGATCGAGATCAGCCA
This sequence comes from uncultured Agromyces sp., assembly GCA_965652625.1. GTDB lineage: Bacteria > Actinomycetota > Actinomycetes > Actinomycetales > Microbacteriaceae > Agromyces. The sequence goes on along the minus strand of CBFGWW010000121.1, from coordinate 7,730 downwards.
GCGCCGCACCGGGGTGAAGGTCAGGACGAGCGCGAAGACCACGACGATCGCGGCGGCGATGAGCACGGCACTCGGAATGCGCCAGGCGCCGATCCGGGTGAACGTCCAGTCGAGGGTCGAACCCGAGACGCCGATCGTCGACGCACCGGAGGCGACGAGGGCGATCCCCGACCAGACCGCCAGCCCGCCGAGGGTGACGAGGAACGACGGGATCTGCGCGACGACGTGGATGGCGCCCTGCAGCAGCCCCGCGAGCGCGCCGACCAGCACCACCACGGGCACGACCCACGGCCCGAGCGCGGGGATCCAGAGGGCGACCAACACCGATGACATCGAAGCGAGCGCGGCGACCGAGAGGTCGATCCCGCCGCACAGGATGACGAGCATCGCGCCGGAGGCGAGGATCATCAGCGGCACCGCCGAATCGAGCACCGTCCAGATGCTCAGTGGACGCAGGAAGTTCGGGTTCGCGATCGCGATCGCTGCGACGAGTGCCGCGAGCACGATGACGGGCATCACGGTCAGCAGCAGCTGGCGACGCGTGGTCTGCGTGAGCCGGGGCGGCTCGCCGAGTCGGGCGAACGTGCCGGTCTTGTCGGTGACGCTCATCACACCATCCGTTCCAGCACCCGCAGCGGGGTGGGCTTCGCGCCCGCGGGTGCATCGATGACCTCGGTGACGCGCCCGTCCTTCATGACGAGCACGCGGTGGCTCATGGCGATGAGCTCCTCGAGGCTGTCGGCCATGAGCAGCACCGACATCCCGGATGCCGTGAGCTCGCGGATCAACTGGTAGACCTCGGTCTTCGCCCCGACATCCAGGCCGCGCGTCGGGTGGTCGAGGATGAGCAGCCGCAGCGAATCGGACACGAGCCAGCGGGCGAGCACCGCCTTCTGCTGGTTGCCGCCCGACAGCGACCCGAGCGGCGCCGACGCCGACGGGGTGCGGATGCTGAGCCGCTCGATCCACTCGTCGGCGAGTGCCCGCTCCTTGCCGCGCTGCAGCAGCGGACCCGCGCACACCTCGGCGAGGTGCGGGAGCGTGATGTTCTCGGCGACCGACATCGAGCCGACCATCCCCTCTCGACGGCGCTCGGCCGGCACGAAGCCGATGTCGGAGGCGATCGCGGCCCGAGGCGAGCGGGACTTCAGCGGCCGCCCCTGCAAGGTGACGGATTCGCTGCGGCTCGCGAGCGCGCCGAAGAGGCTCCGGCACAGCTCCTCCCGGCCCGATCCCTGCACGCCCGCGATCCCGAGCACCTCGCCCTCGTGGAGGTCGAAGTCGACGCGGTCGCACACGCCCTTGACCGTGAGTCCGCGCACCGCGAGGCGGACCTCGTCGCGGGGCGGCAGCTGCCGCTCCTCGTCGTAGTGGCTGCCCTCCAGGTCGCGACCGATCATGAGTCGGCGCAGGGTCGCCTCGTCGACGTCCCCGGGCACGCACTCCGCCACGGTCTGGCCGTTGCGCAGCACGTAGACGCGGTCGGAGACCCGGAGCACCTCGTCGAGGCGGTGCGAGACGAACACGACGGAGGCGCGCGTGCGCAACCGCTCGATCTGGGCGAACAGCACCTCGGTCTCGTCGCGGTCGAGCACCGACGTCGGCTCGTCGAGGAGCACGACCGGTTCGGCGTTGGTGCGCTCCTCGGTCGCGAGGACCTTCGCGATCTCGACGAGCTGCCGGTCGGCGAAGCTGAGGCTCTCGGTGACGGCGTCGGTCGAGATGTCCGAGCCGATCTTGTCGAGTTGCACCTGGGCGCGCCGCCGCAGCTCTCCCCAGCGGTAGAGGCCGCCGACGACCGCCGGCCCCTCCGCGCCGAGGAGGATGTTCTCGGCGACCGTCAGGTTGGGGATGAGCGACTGCTCCTGGAACACCATGCCGATTCCCGCGGCCCCCGCCTGCGCGATGCCCCGCATCCTGACACGCTCGCCGCGCAGCTCGATCGAGCCCGAGTCGGGTTGGGCGAGCCCCACCAGCATCTTCAGCAGCGTGGACTTGCCCGCGCCGTTCTCGCCGATGAGCCCGACGACCTCGTGCGGCCGCACCTCGAACGTCACGCCGTCGAGGGCCGTGGTCTCGGCGAACCGCTTCCGGAGCTCCCGCACCGCCAGCACCGGCGCGGTGCTCGACGGACGCTCGACGTCCAGGGTCGTCTCGATGTCCGCACTCACTTGACCACTCGCAATCTCCGCCGCAGCGGCCACGCCGTGATGACGACGGCCGCGACGACGATCACTCCCTGCACCGCCCGCTGCACGTACGGGCTCACGCCGATGAGCACGAGTCCGTTGGCGAGGACGGTGACGATGAGCACCCCGACGATCGACTGCAGCACCCCGCCGCGGCCTCCGGAGAGGAGCGTCCCGCCGACGACGGCGGCCGTGATGGCGGCGAAGTTCTGCCCGACGCCGGCCTGCACGATCCCCGAGCCGAGCTGCACCGTGACCATGACGCCGGCGAGCCCGTACGCGGCACCCGCGAACGTGAACGCCAGGGTCTTGTAGCGACGCACCGGGATGCCGGAGAGCAGTGCCAGCTCCTCGGCGCCGCCGATCGCCCGCGCGTAGCGACCGAGTCGCGTGTATCGCTGGACGAGGAGCCCGATGACGACCACCGCGATCGCGACGTACGTCAGCCGGGTGAGTCCGAGCCACTGTCCCGCGGCCCACTCGGCGAGCTCCGGCGAGCGCAGCGTCGGCTGCACGCCGCCGAACAGCACCGTCGCGATGCCGATCCCGATGGCCGAGATGCCGAGCGTCGTCATGAACGACGGGATCTTGAGCCCCGTCGAGAGCATGCCGCTCGCGAGCCCGAAGCATGCGCCGAGCGCGACCGCCGCCACGACGCCCAACAGGCCGAGGTCGATGTCGTTCCGGCTGTTGGCCACCAGGAGCGCGACGCTCAGCGCGGCGGTGGCCATGACGCCCTCGATCGACAGGTCGATCGCGCCGAGCAGCAGGACGAACGTGAGTCCGACCGCGATGACCGCGAGCACGGCCGCCGAGTCGAGGAGGTTCCGCACATTGCCCCACGTCGCGAACTGCGGGCTGAGGACGGCGAAGAGGACGCACAGCAGCACGAGTGCGGCGAGCGGACCGAAGTCGGCGAGCAGCGTCGCGCGATCGAAGCGGCGCGATCGAGGTCGTGGGCCGGCGGCCCGCCCGGTCTCGGGCGGCGCCTGCCCGAGCCGGGCGGGCGTCATGTCAGCTCACCGGCCCGTCGACGCGGTTGAACAGGTTGCCGCACTCGAAGTCCTCGAGGTTCACCGACGGCGTGAGGTTCGCTTCGGCGTTCGAGGCGTCGATGAGCGTCTGCTTCGCGAAGAAGGCGCGCTCCTCGTCGCTGAGGTCGGAGACCGCCAGCTCGCCGGTCAGCGCGCAGTAGCCCATCGCGAGGCCGATGCCGCCCTGCCACGGGCCGTCGCTCGACACCGTCGCGGTCATCTTGCCGTCGGCGATCGCCTGCACCGCCTCGGGGACCGCATCGATGCCCACGACGGCGACCCCGGTCATGCCGGCGGCCTCGAGGGCCTGCAGCGCGCCGAGCGCCATGTCGTCGTTGGCCGCCCAGACGCCCGTGATCGCGTCGCCGTGCTTGGTGATGAGCGTCTTGGTCACGTTGAACGCGGTCGTGCGGTCGAAGTCGGCCGCCTGCTCGTCGAGCAGGGTCACGCCGGGGTTCTCGGCGAGCGCGTCCTCCAGGCCGATGAAGCGGTCCTTCGCGGCGCTCGTGTCGAGGATGCCCTGGAGGGCGATGATGCCGCCCTCGCCGCCCATGGCCTCGAACATCGCCTCGGCGATCTGGCGGCCCGAGTCCACGCCGTTGAACGTGATGTGCGAGATCCAGGTGTCGTAGCCGTCCCAGGGGTTCAGGTCGGCCGGCTTGTTCCAGTGCGTCACGAGGTAGGCGCCCGCGGCATCCGCCTCTTTGACGATCGGGGTCGTGTCGGAGTCGCCGTTGGGCAGCACGTTGAGCACCATGCACTCGGGGTTGCCGGTGCTGAGCGCCTGGCGCAGCTGCTCCTGCTGCTTGGGCGACTCGCCGTCGTAGGTGAGGCGGGTCTGGGTGAGCCCGACGGACTCGGCGAACTCGTCGCCGCCGTCGAGCCAGGCCTTCTCGTACGGGTTGGTCTCGTTGCGGACCTGCCCGATGAGCTGGATGTCCTCGGGCGCGCATGCGGCGGCCTGTCCACCGTCGCCTTCGGCGGCGGACTCGGTCGCGCAGCCGGCGAGTGCCAGCGCGGTCAGGCCGGCGGCGGCGAACGCGAGCGCGCGCCGGCTGCGGGCGGATGTGCTGATCATGTGCTGTGCTCCGTTTCGGGATTCGAGGTGAGGTGGGTGGTCTTGGTCATCGCGACATCCATCCCCCGTCGACGACGAGGGTGTGGCCGGTGATGTAGTCGGATGCCGGCGAGGCGAGGAAGACGGCGGCGCCGACGAGGTCCTCAGGGCGGCCCCAGCGCCCCGACGGGATGCGCGAGAGGATCTCGAGGTCCCGCTCGGGGTCGGCGCGCAGCGCCGCGGTGTTGTCGGTGGCGATGTAGCCGGGGGCGATGGCGTTCACCTGCACGCCGCGGTCGGCCCACTCGTTCGCGAGCGCACGCGTGAGCCCCACGAGGGCGTGCTTGCTCACCGCGTACCCGGCGACCTGGCGGCCGCCCTGGAACGAGAGCAGGCTCGCGATGTTGATGATCTTCCCGCGGCCGCGTGCGAGCATGCCCTCGCCGAAGGCCCGGCTCAGCACGCGGGGCGCCTCGAGGTTCACGGCCATGAGGTCGCGCCACTCGTCGTCGTCGACGTCGAGGAAGGGACCGCGCTGGATCGTGCCCGCGCAGTTGACGAGGATGTCGACCTGGTGTTCGACGGCCAGTTCGCCGGCAGCCTCCTCCAGGGCGTCGGTGTCGCGCAGGTCGAGGCGCGCGATCACGGCGTCGCCGTCCTGCGCGGCGATCTGCGCCCGCGTCGCGTCGAGCGAGGCCGAGCGGCCGATCAGCACGACGGATGCCCCGCCCGCGGCGAGTCCGCGTGCGATCTGCCGTCCGATCCCCGAGCTCGCACCGGTCACGAGCGCGCGACGACCCGCGAGGGAGAAGAGCGTGTCGACCGTCACCGCAGGCCCTCCACCGGAACCGGGGCGAGGTCGCCGTAGTCGCGGTTGTCGCCGGCCATCGCCCAGACGAAGGAGTATCGCGCGGTCCCGGCACCGGAGTGGATGGACCAGCGCGGCGCGATGACGGCCTGCTCGTTCGCGACGATGAGGTGCCGGGTGTGCTCTGGCTCGCCCATGAGGTGCACGACGCGACCGGCGTCGGGCAGTTCGAAGTAGAGGTAGATCTCGGTGCGGCGCTCGTGGAGATGCGGCGGGAAGGTGTTCCAGACCGCGCCGGGCTCGAGCACCGTGACGCCGAGCTGCAGCTGGCACGACTCGACGGTGCCGCCGCCCCAGATGTAGCGGTAGAGGCGCCGGCGGCCGGCGCCCGCCTCGTCGCCGAGCTCGACCGGCTCGGTCTGGTCGAAGGCGATACGTGCGGCGGGCAGTCGCGTGTGGGCGAGGGTTCCGACGACGTAGAAGCGCGCCCCGGCGCCCTCGAACGAGAGCGAGCTGCCGCGACCGGCGTACAGGCCGTCGCGCGGGGCGAGCTCGAACCGCTCGCCGTCGACGACGACCGCTCCCGGCCCTCCGACGTTGATGACGCCGAACTCCCGCCTGGCGAGCCCGTCGGGCCCGAGGGCCTCGATCTCGGGGAGTTCGAGCGCCGAGCCCGACGGCACGACCCCGGCGATGAGCATCCGGTCCTCCGCCGTGTGCAGCGTCGACACCTCGCCTTCGCGGAAAAGGCCCTCGACGAGGAACGCGTCGCGCAGCTCCTGCGTCGTCGCGGCGCGGGCGCGCTGGGCGTCCATGGCCGGGCGGTCGATGTTCATGCGCTGCTCCTCGCGTCGGTCGCGGAGAGGCATCCCATCCTCATCCTTGAACGATGTTCCGTATCTTGTACGGAGACCGTAGACTGATTCCGCGCAGCGAGTCAAGTATGAGAACATCGTTCAAGAATGTGAACGGCCAGCGTCAAGGAGAACCGATGTCCCAACCCCTGTCCGGCGGCGCGGACGACCACGACTTCGTGCCCGTGAAGTCCGCCGATCGCACGCTCGACGTGCTCGAGGCGCTCGCATCCGGCGCGGCGAGCCTCGCGGAGCTGTCGGCGCGTCTCGGCATCCCGAAGAGCAGCATGCACAGCATCCTCCGCACGCTCGAGCACCGGGGATGGGTCGAGAGCGACTCGGCGCGGTCGACCTACATGCTGGGCATGAACGCGCTGCTGATCGGATCGTCGTACGTCGACCAGGACCCCACGGTGCTCCGCACGTCCGACGCCCTCGACGGGCTGGCCGCGGAGACCGGCGAGACCGTGCACCTCGCCCGCCTCGAGGTGCCCGACGTGGTCTACCTCGCCAAGCGCGAGTCGACGCATCCGCTCCGCATGTTCTCCGCCATCGGACGACGTCTCCCGGCGCACGCGACGGCGCTCGGCAAGGCCGCGCTCGCCGAACTTCCCGCCGACACGATCCGACGCATCCTGCCCGAGCGGCTTCCCGCCTCGACGGAGCACACGATCACCTCGCGCGAGGCGCTCATCGAGCACCTCGCCGAGGTGCGGCGCCAGGGGTACGCCATCGACGCCGAAGAGGCCGGCCTCGGCATGCGGTGCTTCGCGGTGGTGCTGCCGTTCCAGACGCCCTCGAAGGACGCGATCAGCTGCTCGGTGCCGATCGCGCGACTGGACGACGAGCGGGAGCGGTCGATCATCGAGCTGCTGCTCGAGACCCGCGACCAGCTGAGCCGGCAGTTCGGCAGCCGGCGCGTGACCGCGATCTGACATCCGACCCCGACCAAGGAGGAACCATGCCCAACATCACCGTCGAGCTCCTGCGCGGCCGCACCGTCGACCAGCGACGCGCATTCGCCGAAGCCGTCACCGCCCACGCCGTCGACATCCTCGGCGCTCGCCCGCAGGACGTGCGCATCGTGTACCAGGAGATCTCCGCCGACGTCGTCGCGAACGGCGGCGTGCTCGCGAGCGAGGACGCGTCGCGGGCCGACGTCGTCGCGAAGCACGGCGCCTGACCGATTGCGGGATGCCACAAGCGGGGCGCCGCCTCGACCGATCCGCGTCGTCGATCCCGACAGAGGTCGGCGCCCGGCGGCAGGCACTGGTCTAGGGTCCGAAGATGAATGATTTCCGTCCGCCCGTTGCCGACCTCGCCTACGCGCTCAAGCACGTCGTGGGCTACGACCAGGTCGAGCAGCTTCCGGGCTTCGAGCACGCCGACTTCGACACGGTCTCCGAGATCCTCGACGAGTTCGGCGACTTCACCGCTGCGGTCGTCGCGCCCACCAACCGCGCCGGCGACATCGAGGGCGCTCGCCTGAACGCCGACGGGACGGTGACCACGCCGACCGGCTTCAAGGAGGCCTATGCCGCCTACGTCGACGCGGGCTGGGGTTCGGTGCCCCTGCCCGAGGAGTTCGGCGGCGGAGGGTTCCCGCGAACCGTCGGCCTCGCCATCCAGGAACTCACCACCACCGCGAACATCGCGTTCGCGCTCGGGCCGCTGCTCACCCAGGGCGCGATCGAGGCGCTCCTCCATTACGGCAGCGAGGAGCAGAAGCATGCGTGGCTGCCCAAGATGGTCAGCGGCGAGTGGGCCGGCACCATGAACCTCACCGAG
>CBFGWW010000120.1:0-9748 GCA_965652625.1 uncultured Agromyces sp. | reverse complement strand
CGGCCGCACCGTCGCCGCATCGCGGCCCGACGCCGCATCGCTGCCTGACGCCGGCCTCCCCGTCCGACGCCGGCCTCCCTGTCCGACGCCGCCATCCCGGCAATCCGACCGGCGCACGGCGACGAACACCATGCAGGCGGCGATGACGCCGCCCACGAGGATGGGAGGAACCCATGCATGTCCGCACTCTCGCCATCGCCGGGGCGTTGGCCCTGACGGCCACCTTCGCCACCGCCGCCCCAGCGGTCGCCGCGCCCGCCGACGGCACGAACTGCTGGGGAGTGGTCTCGTCGCAGGCGGCCCGCTCGGACGGCGGGCTCGGGAAGCACAGCAGCGCGCAGGACGAGCCGCGTCTCGGCCTCGGCAACGTCGCGCGACTGTTCGGCGTCGACGGCCTCGGCGGACTCGGGGCGTTGATCGCCTCGATCGACGGCAACGACGCGCCGCACTGCTGACCGGCATCGAGGCGACAGGGCGCGCTCCGGCGGGGCGCGCCCCTGTTCCCGTGCGAGCGGGCTCGCTCGGCGTCAGGCGGTGGCGGATGCCGCCGGCGCGGCCGGTGCAGCCGGACGACGCGTGCGCCACAGCATCACGACGAGCAGGTACAGCACGCCCAGCGCCGTGGTGATCGCCGCGAGCAGCATCCAGTCGACCGGACCCGTGCCGCCCGCGAACGAGAGGCCGACGACGACGGTCGAGCCGATGCAGCCCAGCGACCGGGCGGTCTGGAAGAGGCCCGCGGCCTGCCCCTCCTGGTCGGGCGGAGCCGCGACGTAGAGCGACTGGGTGATCGAGATGAGCACCAGCACGTACGGGATGCCGATGATCGCGGTGACGGCGAGGATCACGAGCGGTGCCGTCGAGATGCCGAGCACGAGCAGCGACAGGGTCGAGATCGCGAGCGCGACGGCGCCGATGACGGATGCCGCGCGCAGCCCGCGACGGTCGATGAGCTTCTCGGCCCACGGCGTCACGAGCGCGTTGAACGCGGCGAGCGGCAGGAGCAGGAGGCCGATCACGTCGGTGCGGTAGCCGGCGTGGTCCTCGAGGTACTGCGGGATGCCGAACAGCGCGCTGTAGAAGACGAGGTTCGCGAGGATGAACACCACGTAGACGCGGATGAGGGCCACGTTCGCGGCGAGCAGGCGCAGGTCGATGAACGGCGTCGACGCCCGCAGCTCGCGCCAGGCGAACAGCGCGCCCGCCGCGAGCACCGCCGGCACGAGCAGCCAGTTCGGCTCGGTCGTGAGGTCGAGCAGGAACACGAGCAGCGCCACGATCGTGACGACGAACAGGAGGATCCCCGGCACGTCCGCCTCGCGGAGCACCTCGCGCACGGGTGTGCGCGGGCGCGGCTCGTCACGGGGCACGAGCAGGTGCGTCCAGATGAGCGCGATCGCGGCGAGCGGGATGTTGATCCAGAAGATCGCCTGCCAGCCGCCGAGGACGATCAGCACGCCGCCGATGACGGGACCCACCGCGGCCGAACTCGTGTCGATGAGCTGGATGCGCCCGATCATCTTCGGCGCGGAGCCGCCAGAGCGTTCGGCGATGGCCCGGAGCATCGCCGCCGCCGCCGGGAACGTCGTGGCCGTGCCGATCCCGAGCAGGATCCGCACCGCCAGCAGCCACGCGAACGTGGTGGCGAACGGGCCGAGCGCGCCCGCGAGGATCGTGATCACCATGCCGGCTGCGAACACGCGACGGGCCCCGTAGCGGTCGGCGAGCCGTCCCATCAGCGGTTGCAGCACCGCGGAGGTGAGGTAGAAGACCGAGATCACCCAGGTCACCGTGGCGACGTCGACGGCGAACTCCTGCCGAAGCGTGCTGAGCGACACCGCGATCATGCCCGAGTTGAGTGCGCTGAGCGCCGTGCCGGTGCAGAGCGCGGCGATGACCCAGCCCGAGCGCGGCGGCTTGCGCGCGCGTCGCGTCGCGGGCGTGGCCGTGCTCACCGCAGGCCCGCCAGTTCGGCGAGCCGGTCGATCCCGGTGCCCAGGTGCGCCTGCAGGCGCTCGAGCGCGTCGTCGAGCCGGGCGGAGTGCTCGCCCGGCGGAGTGCGCACGGGGTTCAGCGCGACGCCGTCGGCCCAGGCCCTGATGTCGGGCTCGGCGCCGAACGAGCTCGAGGCCCGGGCACCCATCACGGTCATCCGCGCCCAGTCGGCGAGCGAGTTGCCGTAGGGCGTCGGCGGGCACAGCCGGTTCTTCTCCGCGTCGTCGTCGCGGGTCGCCTCGACGTAGCCGATGAGGGCCGCGCCGAAGCACGGGAACCCCGCCCGGATCGGCTGGAGCGTGATCGCCTCCGGCCCCCAGACGGGCACGAGCGGCGCCTGCCGCAGGCCGTCGCCCGCGCAGTGCACGACGAGGGCGTGGTCGGGGATCGCGATCGACGACCCCGCGAACGTGATGCGCCCCCGCTCCACGGCCTGGATGTGCCCGTGGCGCACGACGTCGTCGACGGTGCGCAGCAGGTCGAGCTCCCACGTCGCGAGCGTTGGCGCCTTCGCCATGGTGGGCGGCACCGACGGGTCGATCCGCAGCATCACGCCCGCATCCTCCAATCGGAAGAACAGGTCGTCGAGGGATGCCGCGTCCGTCGCCGCCCGCATCAGGTCGGCGACCATGCCGACGAAGATCGGCGGGTCGGGCTGGATGACGGCGCGGTTCAGCATCCACGGGTCGCGCGGGCGCACCCAGCAGATCGCGCCGGGATCGACGCCGCGCGCCAGCAGCCAGACGCAGGCGTCGGTCGCGGTCTTGCCCGATCCCACGATCACGTACCGGCTCGGCGCCTCGTCGAGGTGCGCCAGCTCGTTGACGGGCACGAGCCGGACTCCGTCGGCGACCGCGAACGGCGCCGGCTCCTCGGCCGGGATCACGGGGGAGAGGTGGTGCGCGTCGACGACGCGGCAGCGCGCGGGCACCTCGTAGCGCTGGCCCGAGACCCGCGACGCGAACGTCCCGCCGCCGAGGTACTCGCATCCGGCGAAGAACTCGACCCGATCGGACTCGAGCAGGCGGTCGGCCAGCACGCCCTCGTAGTAGGCGCAGATCTCGGCCTTCGTCGCGCGCTCCTGCAGTCCGGCCTCGGGCCCGCGCTGCTGCAGGCGGCCACCGCCGAGCAGGGTCGACGCGACCCCGTAGAAGGCCGACGACTGGTGCAGGCGCACGAACGGGTACGCCTCGAGCCAGTGCCCGCCGACGCCGTGGCGGCGATCGACGAGCGCGACGCGGGCATCGGGGGCATGGTCGATGAGGGCGTCGGTGAACGCCATCCCGGTGGCGCCGGCCCCCACCACGAGGTAGTCCGCGTGGACCGCGTGGGTCACGGGACCACTGAAGCACTCCGTGCACCCGGTGTCCACCGGCGCCCGGTGCGTCGCGGTGTTGCGGCCGGCTTCGACGCTCCCGGCCGCCGACGCTAGGGTCGAGGCATCCGTTGTCTACGACCACGGCGACGACGTGCCCGTCGAGCCGCGGCCGACCATGCCGGCCGCGCCGGAGAAGGAACCGCCCCCGGAGATGACCGTGACCTCGTCGAAGCCGAGCCGCGCCGGTGCCGCCGCCACGTGGTGGAGGGCCCAGCGCAAGCGGGTGATCTGGGGCGTCGTGATCGCGCTCGTCGCGCTCGTGGTCGTGGTGCTCGTCGCGCGCTGGCTGCGCACGTTCCCCGCGGTCGAGCAGTTCATCGAGACGTACCCGGGCATCGTCCCGCCGCCCGAGGGGACGCCCGTCGGCATCCCCGCGTGGCTCGGTTGGCAGCACTTCCTCAACTCGTTCTTCCTGCTGCTGCTCGTGCGCACCGGGTTCCAGCTGCGCTCCAAGCAGCGGCCGCCCGGATTCTGGACGCGCGACAACACCCGCTGGCCGCGCACCAGGCGGAACCCCCGCCGCATGGGCATCTTCCTGTGGTTCCACCTCTGGCTCGACGCGTTCTGGGTGCTGAACGGCGTGGTCTACGTCGTGCTCCTGTTCGCGACCGGGCAGTGGCTGCGCATCGTGCCCACCGACTGGGCCGTCGTGCCGAACTCGATCTCGGCCGCACTGCAGTACGCCTCGCTCGAGTGGCCGACCGAGAACTCCTGGGTCGTCTACAACGCGCTGCAGCAGCTGGCGTACTTCGCGATCGTGTTCGTCGCGTCGCCGCTGGCGATCCTCACGGGCCTGCGCCTCTCGTCGATCTGGCCGCTCGAGGGGCCGCTCGTGCGCGCCTTCCCCGAGAAGCTCGCCAAGGCGGTGCACTACCCCGTGATGCTGTTCTTCCTCGCCTTCACGTTCGTGCACGTCGTGCTGGTGTTCACGACGGGCGCGCTCGCGAAGCTGAACCAGATGTACGCCGCGCGCGACACCGACGACTGGGTCGGATTCGTGGTGTTCGCGGCATCCGTCGTCGTCATGGTCGTCGCCTGGGTGCTCGCGAAGCCGCCCCTGCTGAAGCGCATCGCCGCGTCGTCGGGTCGCGTGCAGGGCTGACGCCGCGGCGCTGAGCCCGTCGACGGATGCCGCGGGGCTCCGGATGCCGCGGCGCAGCGGATGCCGCGGGGCTGACGTCCGGGCTCCGGCGCGGTAGCGTGCCTGAGTGGCCACGCCGCTGATCGACGACGACGAGCTCGACGGCCTCGAGCGCGAGTTCGTGGCGCGCGTGCGCGGACGGGTGCTCGAGATCGGCGCCGGCGACGGCGAGAACTTCGGCGCGTTCGACCCGAGCGTCGAGTGGCAGGGCCTGGAGCCCGACGCCAAGCGCCGGGAGGAACTCGCGACCCGCGCACGCGAGTGGCGGCACGCGGCGGCGCCGCTCGACGCGAAGGCGGAGTCGATCCCGCTGCCCGATCACTCCGTCGACGCGGTCGTCGGCACCTACGTGCTGTGCTCGGTGACCGACCAGGCCGCCGCGCTCGCCGAGGTGCGCCGCGTGCTCGTGCCCGGCGGACGCGTCGTGTTCGTCGACCACGTGCAGGCGCCGCGGCGCACGCTCAAGCGGTTCGTGCAGGCGGTGGCCACGCCGATCGCGAAGCGCGTGTGCCACGGATGCCACTGGAACCGCGACACCGAACGCGCCCTCGTCGAGGCGGGCTTCACGGGCGTCGACGTGCGGCGGCTCCGAGTGCGTTCGATGCCGTTCGGCCCCGTGCCGATGCTGCTCTTCGACGGGCGCGCGCCCGAGGCGTGACCACGCTCAGCGTTCGATCGGGGCTGCCGGCGGCTGAGGCTGCACCGGCGTCGCCGCGGCGGCGGCCGCGTCGAGCGCCGAGCGGGCGAGGAACGTGGACCCCGCGACCGCGGCGGGCATCGCGATGATCGCGCCGAGCGGCACCATGAAGCACAGCTGCGTCGCGATGCCGAAGCCGAAGAGCTGCGCGCGATGCCCACGCAGGATCGCGCGGCGCTGGGGCCCGTCCATGCCACGCGCCTCGAACGGCCGGGACGTGAGCTCCATCGCGAGCAGGCGCCCTGAGAGCACGACGCCCAGCACGGGCGCGAGCACCGCGCCGACCACCGGGATGAACCCGACGAGGCCCACGCCGATCGCGGTGACCAGGGCGAGGCCGATGAGCCCGAGCCCGTCGCGCACGGTGCGCCAGAACCCGGTCCCCTGCTCGGGCACCGGGCCGCCGACCGAGCCCTCGACGGCGCGCCAGATCCGCTCGTAGAACGGGTCGCCCACGATGAGCGTCAGCGCGGTGAACGTCAGGGCCGCGAACACCACCGCCCCGCCGAACAGCACGGCGCCGACGAGCACCTGCACGACCATCGGCCACGGGTCGACCCAGCCGTCGGCGAACGGCGTCATCCAGTCGGCGATGCCGGCGAGGTTCACGGCCAACGTCGAGAGCCCGGCGACGATGAGCAGGAACACGATCGCGGCGGGGATCACCCCGAGCATCATCACGCCCGGGCGCCGGCCCCAGAAGCCGAACCCGCGCAGGAGCATCCCGACACCCGAGAAGAACCGCCCCACCACGTGCACCACTCTAGGCCGGGCACGCCGCCGGGCCGCCGGGGCTTGACGGCTGGGGAGCGGGTGGTCGTCGAACGCCCGGCCACCCGAGCCGCCCGGCCACCCGAGCGACCCGCCTACCCGAGCGAGTCGAGCGCTCCGACGAGGTCGCGGTGCAGGTCGTCGACGTGCTCGAGCCCGACCGAGAGCCGCACGAGCCCCTCGGGGATCGTCGGCTGCTCGAGCGGCCACCGCCTCCGGCGTTCGAGCGTCGACTCGACGCCGCCGAGGCTCGTGGCGTGCACCCACAGGCTCGTGCGCGCAGCGAGCGTTTCGGCCGGCTCCGCGCCGCCGCGCACGACGATCGACACGATCGCGCCGAAGCCGGGGTAGCGCACCTCCTCGAGCGCCGGGTGCCCCTCGAGCCGGCGCACGAGTTCCTGCGCGTTGGCCTGCGCGCGGTCGAGGCGCACGGGCAGCGTCCGCAGTCCGCGCAGCGCGAGGAACGTCTCGAGCGGCGCCGGGATCGCGCCCGTGAGCGAGCGCCGGTGCACGACGGCGTCGGCGTGCTGGGGCGAGGCCGCGACGACCGCGCCCATGAGCACGTCGCTGTGGCCCGAGATGTACTTCGTCGCCGAGTGCACGACGAGGTCGGCGCCGAGTGCGAGGGGCTGCTGCAGCAGCGGGGTCGCGAACGTGTTGTCGACCACGACGAGCGCGCCATGCTCGTGCGCCGCGGCGGCGATGGCGGAGATCTCGGCCACCTCGAGCGCGGGGTTGGTGGGCGACTCGAACCAGACCATGACCGCATCGCGGCACGCGGCGGCGACCGCGGGCGTATCGGTGATGTCGACGTACACCGCACGCAGGCGTCCCTTCGCCTGGAGCTCGTCGAGCAGCGCGATCGTGCCCGTGTACGAGTGACGCGGCGCCACGACGGTGCCGCCCGGCTCGACGAGGTCGAGCACCGCGGCGATCGCGGCCATGCCCGAGGCGAATGCCACGCACCGGCCGCCCTCGAGCGCGCCGAGCGCGTCCTCGAACGCCGTCCAGGTGGGATTTCCGTAGCGGCCGTACTTCAGATCGCCGCCCGCCACGTACGTCGACGTGAGGTGCACGGGCACGCTCATCGGGGCGTCGGGCTCGTGCGGCGGACGCCCGGCGACGATGGCGACGGTGTCGGGGTGGAGGGCCGGCGCACCGGCCTCGGTCGTCTCGTGCACTGCGGTGCCTCCCGGTGGTCCTGAGGGGAACGGATGCCGCGGCGGCGGCAGGCGCACGGGCCAGCGTATCCCGGGGATGGCGGTCGTGACGCGGCATCCGTTACCATATGTGAAAGCACCATTCATATATGAAAGTCAGGTCACGCCGATGTCGGAGCTCCTCGAACGCGGTGCCGCGCGCACCCGCTGGATCAGGTCGCGGATGCCGCTCCTCGCCGCGGTGCGCGACGAGTTCGCCGAGCGCCGGCCGTTCGACGGCCGCCGCGTCGGAATGTCACTGCACGTCGAGCCCAAGACGGCCGTGCTGCTCGAGGTGCTCGCCGCCGGTGGCGCCGAGATCGTCGCGACCGGCAACCACGGCTCCACCCAGGACGACGTGGTCGCGTTCCTCCGCGGCCAGGGCATGACCGTGTTCGGGGCGCGCGACGACTCGCTCGCCCAGCACGAGGCGAACGTGGCCTCCGTCGTCGGGGCGCGCCCCGACATCCTGCTCGACAACGGCGCCGACCTCGCCGCGGGCGTCGTGGCCGCCGACCTCGCCGACGGCGTGGTGGGCGGCACCGAGGAGACGACGAGCGGCGGCATCCGACTGCGATCGGAGCTCGCGGGCCGCATCCCGTTCCCGACCATCGTCATCAACGACAGCGCGCTGAAGGCGATCGGGGAGAACCGGCACGGCGTCGGCCAGTCGGTCGTCGAGAGCCTCATGCGCATCACGAACCTGATGATCCCGGGGCGTCGGTTCGTGGTCGCGGGCTACGGATGGTGCGGCCGCGGCATCGCGCAGTACCTCCGAGCGTTCGGCGGCCGGGTCGCCGTGGCCGAGATCGACGAGCTCAAGGCGTTCGAGGCGGCGCTCGACGGCTACCGCGTCGCCGGCCTCGGTGAGCTCGCGGAGTGGGGCGAGTTCTTCATCACCGCCACGGGGCATCCGGGCATCATCACCGACGAGATCGTCGACCGCATGCCCGACGGCGCGGTGCTCGCCAACGCGGGCCATTTCCCGTGGGAGATCGACGTCGACTCGCTGTACGCCCGCGCGACCGAGGTCAGCGAGCTCGATGCCGCGATCGAGCGCGTCGACCTGCCCGACGGTCGGCACGTGATCCTGCTCGCCGGCGGTCGCATGGTGAACCTGGCCGGCCGCGAGCCCAAGGGCAACTCGCTCGAGGCCATGGACCTCGGCTTCCTGCTGCAGTCGCTCTCGCTCGAGCGGGTGGCGACGGCTGCGTCCACGCTCGTGCCGGGGGCGCAGCCCGTGCCCGACGACCTCGAGCGCGAGATCGCCCGCCGGTTCGTGCGCGCGCTCGGCGCCGACCGGTGACGGGCTCGACGGGGCATCCGATGGCCGAGCGCAGCACCGAACGCATCGAGCGCACCACCCGACGCACCGAGCGCACCGTGCGGGCCGACCGCGGCACCGACTACGCCGCACCCGCGCTCGACAAGGCGCTCGACATCCTCGAGCTCCTCGCGGGCGAGGCGGGCGGACTCACCCAGACCGAGATCGCCGAGCGCGTCGGCCGCAACGTGAGCCAGATCTACCGCGTGCTCGCGACGCTCGAGCGGCGCGGGTACCTCACGCGCGACGACCGGTCGGGACGCTACGTGCTCTCGATGGCGCTGTTCGACCTCGCCCATCGGCACCCGCCGCTGCGCGGGCTCGTGCAGCTCGCGTCGGGCCCGATGCGGGCGCTCGCCGACGCCGTGCGCCAGTCGTGCAACCTCGGCATCGACGACGCCGGTGCCGTGCGCATCATCGCGCAGGCGGAGTCGCCCGCCGACTTCGGCTACCACGTGCGCGTCGGCGCGCGCTTCCCGCTCGAGTCGACGGCGACCGGTGCGGTCCTGGCCGCGGGAACGGATGCCGCGGCGGCCTAGTCACCCGAACCCGGCGAGGCCGCGCAGCTCGCCGACGGCTGGCTCGCCCGGCCCGACCGGCTGCAGGCGGGCGTGACGGATGTCGCGGTCGCGGTCACCGACCGGCGCGGGCACACGGTCGCGGCGCTCACGGTTCCCTACGTCGCGACGTCGTACAGCGCGGTCGGCCTCGACGAGGTCGTGGCGGCGGCCCGCGCGACGGCGGCGGAGATCTCGACTCGACTCGGCGGGATTCCAGCCGGGGCGGACTAGCCTCGAAGGGTGAGCCGCACCGTCTGGACCGTCCTCGGCGTGATCGCTGCCGTCATCATCGCGTGGTTCGTCGTGGACCTGCTCTTCAGCCTGCTGTGGTTCATCGGAAAGCTCGCGATCGTGGCGGTCGTCGCGGTGATCGTGTTCCTCGTGCTGCGGGCGCTCGTGCGGCCGTCCGACGACCGGCGCGAGATCGAGCGCTGAGCGCTGCCTCGCCCGGCGCGGCATCCGTCAGTTCGCCATGACCCGGGCCGTGATCGGCAGCACGATCGAGCGCGGCAGGATGCGGTATCTCCGCACTTCCGCACGTCGGCGCCCGAACCGGAGCGCCCGCGACCCGAGACGTCGAGGACTCGGGAACTCGGGACCCGGAGATCTGGAGCTTGAGACCTTGGGCAGTTGGGAACTTGGGAACTTGGGAACTTGGGAACTTGGGAACTTGGGAACTTGGG
>CBFGWW010000119.1:0-9958 GCA_965652625.1 uncultured Agromyces sp. | reverse complement strand
GGCAACAACGGCAACGGGAACAGCGGCAGCAACGGCAACGGCGACGACTGACGCGGGTCGCGGCATCCGTCGCCCCTGCGGCGGCACCCGGCCTCGGTCGGCACTCCGCGCTCGGACGGCACCCCGGCGATTCGCGGCCGACGCCCAGCTTGCGCGCGTACGGTCTCGGCATGACCACGGAACTCCTGCTCGCGATCTGCGCCGCCGGCCTCGCCGCGCCGATGCTGTTCGGCGTCGTCGCGCAGCGGCTCCGTTCGCGCCCGGTGCCGGTGCGCGTGCGCTCCTCGGAGGGTCAGCGCCGTACGGGGAACCGCTCCATCGAGCGGTAGACCCCCAACCCGACCCCGATCATCCGGTCGAACACCCCGCTCGGCAGGATGCCGCGCAGCGCGCGGGAGAGTCCGACGCTCCAGGGCAGCTCGACGAGCGGCGACCCGGCGAGCATCGCCCGCCAGACCCGGTCGACCACGACCTCGGGCTCGAGGACCGGCGCGAGCAGCGGCCCCTTCGCGCCCGCGAACATGCCCGTGGAGATGTAGCTCGGCGTCACGGTCGTGACCTTCACGTTGGCGTGGTCGGCCTGCTCGAGCTCGAGCCGCAGCGAGTCGCTCCAGCCGATGAGCGCGGCCTTCGACGCGGCGTACACGGCCATGCGCGGATTGGCGAGCGTGCCCGCCGCCGACGCGATGTTCACGATGCGCGACGGCCGGTAGGCGTTCGCGATCATGCCCGGGATGAACTCGCGCGTGATGTACATCGGGGCGAGCGCGTTCACCTGCATGGTCGGACGCGTGTCCTCGCCGTTGTCGGTCTCCCAGAAGTAGCGGTTGCCGCGCACGATGCCGGCGTTGTTGATGAGCACGTCGGGATTGCCGACCTCGCGCCGCACGCGCTGGGCGGTCTTCGCGATCGCGCCCAGGTCGCCGACGTCGACGACGTACGACCGCACGGCGGTGCTTCCCCGCGAGCGCGCGCCGAGCTCGTCGGCGGCCCGCGCCAGGGCCGCCGCGTCGCGGTCCCACAGGGTGACGGATGCCGCGTGCTCGGCCACCGCGCGCTCGGCGTACATGCGCCCCATGCCCCCGGCCGCGCCCGTGATGAGCACCTTCGCGCCCTGCACCGTTCTCGTCATCGATCCATCTTCGCGCACGCGGACGGCCGGGCCGCTCACGGCCCCGCACGATGGAGGTCAGTCCCCGGACGCCTGGGCCTCGCGTCGCTGCTGCACGATCTCCGCCGACACGCGGGTGATCAGGTCGTAGGGCACGGGCTTCGCGTAGGGGAAGTTCACCGAGTCGGTCTTGGCTCGGAACGGCGCGACCTCGTCTTCGAGCGGGCCGTCGAACCGCGGCACGGGGTAGAGGCCGACGTGGTGCTTCCAGCCGGCGAAGTGGATGGCGTAGCGCCCGCCGAGCATCACCGCGGCGATGCCGTAGCGCATCTTCTCCTCGCCGTCGGGCACGCCCGCGTGGATCGCGGCGCGCACCCGCTCGAGGACGTCGCGCACGTCGTCGGGGAAGGTCGCGAGGTACTCGTCCACCGTCTGCGGTCCGGCTGCCATGCCTGCAGCGTACAACACTGAACCGATCGGTTCAACGATGCGGAGGCGGTGCGTGCGAGCATGGGCGGATGACGACTCCCGACATCCGACTCGTCCCGAAGTCCGACGAGGCGACGGCCGCGTGGCTGCCGATCGCCATGACCGCCTACGAGGCGGCGCGGATGCGCGCGGGCGATACGCCCGAGCAGGCGGCGGAGGCGCGGAAGCTCTCGGAGGGGCAGTTCTTCCCGGGCGGGCGCCTGGTCGCCGGGCACTTCCTGTTCACGGTCGAGGTCGATGGCGAGGACGCCGGCTGGCTCTGGATCGGGCCGTCGAGCGACGCGTCGAGCTGGTGGGTGTGGGACGTCGCCGTGCACGAGCCGTTCCGCGGCCGCGGGATCGGCCGCGCGACCATGCTCCTGGCCGAGGACGTCGCCCGATCGCAGGGCGCGACGTCGATCCGGCTCAACGTGTTCGCGTACAACACGCCCGCGATCCGCCTCTACGACGAGCTCGGCTACGAGACCGCGTCGATGCACAAGCAGAAGCTGCTCTAACCCGAATGCCGCGCGGCATCCGCCCGGCGCAGCAGCAGTTGCCGTTCGCGTTCGTTCGCGGTCATGGACGCCGCGCGCTCGAACTCCGCGGCCGCCTCTGCCCAGCGGCCCTGCCGTTCGTAGAGGTCGCCGCGCACGCTCGGCACGAGGTGGTACTCCCGCAGGGCCGGAACGTCGTCGAGCTGGTCGAGCAGCGCCAGCCCGGCGGCGGGTCCGCGCGCCCGGCCGAGCGCCACGGCCCGGTTGAGCTCGGCGACGGGCGAACCGGTGCGCCGCCCGAGTTGCTCGTAGAGCCCGGCGACGCGGTCCCAGTCGGTGTCGTCGACGGATGCCGCGCGCGCGTGCTCCGCGGCGATCGCCGCCTGCAGCGCGTACGGGCCGGCCTCGGCGTCGGGGCCGGCGGCGGCGAGGAGGGCGTCGGCGCGGGCGAGGGCGTCGAGCCCGCGGCGGATGCGCGCGGCATCCCACCGCCCGCGGTCCTGCGCGTCGAGCAGGATCGGCTCGCCGTCGGCACCCGCTCGCGCAGCGAGCCGCGACGACTGCAGCTCCATGAGCGCGGCCAGGCCGTGCGCCTCGGAGTGGTCGGGCACGAGCGCCGTGAGGATGCGGCCGAGCCGGACGGCCTCGTCGCAGAGCGCCGGACGCATCCAGTCGGCACCCTCGGTGGCGGAGTAGCCCTCGTTGAAGAGGAGGTAGACGACGCCGAGCACGGTCTCGAGGCGTTCGGCCCGCTCGGACCCCGATGGCTCCTCGATCGCGGCGCCGACGTCGGCGAGCGTGCGCTTGGCCCGCGAGACGCGCTGGGCGATGGTGGCCTCGGACGCGAGGTGGGCCCGCGCGATCTCGCGCGTCGAGAGGCCCGCGACGAGCTTGAGCGTGAGCGTGGTCTGGGCTTCGGGCGTGAGTGCGGGGTGGCAGCAGATGAACATGAGGCGCAGCACGTCGTCCTCGATGTGGTCGATGCCGGCGCCGGGGTCCTGGTCGACCGCCTCGGACAGCTCGCGTGCGAGCGCCGCCGCGGCCGCGTCGTGCTTGGCGCGGGCGCGGAACGCGTCGACGGCGCGACGCTTCGCGGTGGTCATGAGCCACGCTCCCGGGTTGTCGGGGATGCCGGCGGCCGGCCACTGCGCGAGGGCCGCGACGATCGCGTCCTGCGCGACGTCCTCGGCGAGGCCGACGTCGCGCACGATGCGCACGAGCGCGGCGATCAGCCGCGTCGACTCGAGCCGCCAGACGGCCTCGATCGCGGCGCGCGTCGTCTCGTCGCCCACGCGAGCATGAGACCACGCGCGCCGCGCAGGTGCAAGCGTCAGAACTCGGCGATCTGCCGGATCTCGACGCTGCCCTCGAATCCGGGCCAGTTGTCCTTGTGGATCTGCATCAGCCGGCGGCCGAGCTCGAGCGCCTCGTCGTACGAGCGGACCTCGATGACCGCGTAGCCGCCGACGAGCTCCTTCGCCTCGGTGAACGGACCGTCGACGGCCTTGATGTTCCCATCGACGAGCGAGACGATCGCGCCGGCGTCGCTCGGCAGCAGCCCCTGGCTGTCGATCAGCACGCCGTTCGCCCGGCCCCAGCGGTCGTACTCCGCCATCGCCTCGTAGACGGCCGGGGGCGTCTCGCCGTTCGACTCGCTGGACTTCATCAGGCACATGTAGCGCATGGGATCCCTCCTCGGTGCGGCGTGCTCGGACGGCTCGCCCTCACGATAGCGTCGGCGGCTCCTCGCCGTTCTCGACATGCGTCCGAGGAATTTCCGAGATCGATGTCGAGAACGGATGCCGCGCCGCGACGCCATGGTGAACGACCCGATCGACCGACCGGGTCACGACCGGAAGGAACGACGCCATGGAACTCCGCACCGACACCGCGACCGCCCGAGTCGCCCCGAGCACCACTGGCCGGCGACCGGCCCACGCCGGCGATCCCACGACCCGAGCCCTCGTCACGGCGGGCGTCGTCGCGGGGCCGCTCTTCGTCGCCGTGGGCCTCCTGCAGGTGCTCACGCGCGAGGGCTTCGACCTGATGCGGCATCCGCTCAGCCTGCTCTCGCTCGGCGATCTCGGCTGGATCCAGATCGCGAGCTTCATCGTCGCGGGCGTGCTCATGCTCGCGTTCGCGGCCGGCACCCGCCGGAGCCTCGGCGACGGGCCCGGCCGAGTCTGGGCGCCCGTGCTGTTCGCGCTCTACGGCGTGGGCCTCGTGCTCGGCGGCGCCTTCACCGCCGACCCGGCGCTCGGGTTCCCGGTCGGTACGCCCGACGGCTACCCGACCGAGTGGACGTTCCACGGGACGGTCCACGCGTTCGCCGCACCGCTCGCGTTCCTCGCCCTCGTGGCCGTGACCTGGGTCGTGGCACGACGGCTCGCCTGGGAGGGACACCGCGCGGCGGGGATCTGGTCACGCGTGATCGGCGTGGCGTGCCTGCTGCTCTGCCTGCCGTTCGGGCCCGGGATGAGCGTGCGCCTGTTCGTGGGCGTCGCGCTGGGGTTCGCGTGGATCACGGCGTACGGGGTGTCGCTGCTGCGGGGTCGTGTGTAGCGGCCCTGCTCACCAGGGCTCGCCGACCTCGGGCAGGAACCCGCGCACCTTGTCGAGGGCCTGAGGGAAACACGCCTCGAACACCTCGGTCGCGGAGACCTCGTCGCCGTAGTCGCCCGTGAGCCGCAGGCCCACGATGGCGTTGATGAGCATGCCCATCGCCATGAACTCGCGCGTCTCGTCGGTCGAGAACCCCGCCTCGTCGCGGAGGAACCGCCAGATCTCACTGAACCCTGCCCGCGCGACCCGCCCGATCTCGGGCTCGCCGCCCAGCGCGGTGGAGTTCGCGATGACGGGGAGCATGCCGCGCTCGGCGAGGAGGCCCGTGTACGCGCCGCCCATGCGCTCGGCCCGACCCTCGACGTCGCCCGGGAGCGCGCGGCGGAACTCGTCGATGAGGCGCGCGTAGGCCCGCTCGATCACCGCGATGAACAGCTTCTCCTTGGTGCCGAACAGCCGCACGACGTAGGGCTGGCTCACCCCGGCGGCGCGGGCGACCTCGTCGGTCGTCGTGCCCACGTAGGTCTTGGCGCCGAACACGGCCGTGGCCGCCGCGAGGATCAGCTCGCGGCGGTCGGCGGCCTTCATGCGAGCGGCCGGCGCGACGTCTTCGATCGTCATGCTTGACATGTTATCAGTCGATTACTACAGTCCCAAGTAATCATCCGATAACAACCTCAAGGAGCCGCCGTGTCCACCCTCCTCGATGCCGCACCCGGGCCGCGCACGCGGTCCGCCGCCGGCCGCCGGCCGAGCCAGCTCTGGCTCGTGCTCGTGGCGACCGCGCTGCCGATGTTCATGGCCACCCTCGACAACCTCGTGATGACGAACGCGCTGCCCGTGCTGCACGCGGAGTTCGGGGCATCCGTCGAGGAGCTGCAGTGGTTCATGAACGCCTACACGCTCGCGTTCGCGAGCTCGATCCTCATGGCCGTCGCGCTCGGCGATCGCTACGGGCGTCGCACGCTGTTCCTCATCGGCATCGTCGTCTTCACGCTGAGCTCGGCGTTCGCCGCCCTCGCCGCCGACCCGGGCCAGCTCATCACCGCTCGCGCGCTGCAGGGTTTCGGCGCGGCCGCGATCATGCCGCTCTCGCTCACGCTCCTGGCCGGCAACGTGCCCGTCGCCAAGCGTCCGCTCGCCATCGGCATCTGGGGCGGCGTCGCGGGCCTCGGCGTGGCGACCGGCCCGCTCATCGGCGGCGCGGTGCTCGAGGGCTGGGCCTGGCAGGCGATCTTCTGGATCAACGTGCCCGTCGGCGTCGTCTCGGTCGCGCTCGCGCTGCTGGTGCTGCCGAACAGCTTCGGCGCCCGCCTGCGCGCCGACGTGATCGGGCTCGTGCTCTCGGGCGTCGGCCTGCTCGCCCTCGTCTACGGCATCGTCCGAGGCAACGAGGCCGGGTGGGACAGCCTCGAGGTGCTCGGCAGCCTGATCGCGGGCGGCGTGCTGCTCGCGGCCTTCGTCGCCTGGGAGTCCCGCGCGACGGCGCCGCTCCTGCCGCTGCGGCTGTTCCGCGACCGGAGCTTCTCGGTGGCGAACCTCGCCGGCTTCGGCTTCAGCTTCGGCGCGTTCGGGTCGATCTTCATCCTGATCCAGTTCCTGCAGGTGGTGCAGGGCGCGACGCCGCTCGAAGCGGCGCTGCAGACCTCGCCGTGGACCCTCGCCCCGATGGTGGTCGCGCCGCTCGCCGGCTTCATCGCCCCGCGCGTCGGCACGCGCGCGCTCATCGTGTCGGGCCTGCTGCTGCTCGGCGGCGCCCTGTTCTGGCTGTCGGGCCTGCTCGACGCCTCGGTCGAGTACTCCACCTACATCGCGCCGTTCGTGATCGCCGGCGTCGGCATGGGCCTGGTGTTCGCACCCTCGTCGACGGCGGTGCTGGCCACGATGGTGCCCGACGACCACGCCAAGGCGAGCGGCACCAACTCGATGCTGCGCGAGGTGGGCGTCGCACTCGGCATCGCGGTGTCGACCGCGGTGTTCACGGGCGCGGGCGGCGAGCTCACGCCGACCGACTACGCGGTGGGCGCCCAGCCGGCGGTGCTCGTGGGAGCGGCGGTGCTCGTGGCATCCGCGCTCGTCGCCATGCTGCTGCCTGCAGGGCGGGCCGTGAAGGCGTCGGAGAGCGAGACCGCCACCGACGCGGCAGCGCCGACCGCGGCCGGCCCGGCAGAACCCGTCGGCGCCGGCGCATCCGTCGGCTGAATCCCACCCGTCGCACTCGAGGCCCCGTCCTGCGCACGCGCGCAGG
The DNA here is from genome assembly GCA_965652625.1 of uncultured Agromyces sp. GTDB lineage: Bacteria > Actinomycetota > Actinomycetes > Actinomycetales > Microbacteriaceae > Agromyces. The sequence goes on along the minus strand of CBFGWW010000119.1, from coordinate 3,072 downwards.
GCGGGGCTCGGATGTCTCGGCGGGCGGCCGCCGGCTAGGGGTTCGCCATGAACGAGGCGAGCCCGAAGAACCCCCAGATGATGCCGACGATGATGGTCACCAGGCCGATGATGATCGCCGCGTTGGCGAAGCCCTTGCCGCGATCGCCGCTCTTGCCCACCTGGTTGAGCGCGATGAAGCCGAGGATCACCGCGATGATGTTGAAGCCGAGCAGCGAGATCACGAACGCGACGATCGAGAGCACGTTCCATTTCCCGGTCGAGGGGCGTGCCGGCGGCTGGTCGTAGTCGTACTCGGGCGGCAGAGCGGATTCGGACATGTGGCCCTCCACTGCGTGACGGATGACGGTCGCTGATCTGCATCGTGGCAGCAGCGCCTCGGGGGTGTCAACGACCCGGACCGGGGCGACGGCACCTGCCGTCGTTGCGGGGCCGGCGCGGCGAACGCACCGCAGGCCCCGGCACGACGAAGTCCCCGGTCCACACCGCGTGCGGGACCGGGGACTCGTGGTCGTCCGCTACTGGACCGAGATGTTCGGGTTCGCAGCGATCGCCGTGAAGACGACGATCCAGACGATGATGAAGATGATGATCGACACGAAGCCCAGGACGATCGCCCAGATGGCGAGGCCCCGGCCGCGCTCGCCGGTCTTCTTGATCTGGTTGAGGCCGATGAATCCCAGGATGATCGAGATCAGGCTGAAGCCGAGGAAGACGATCACGAAGGCGACGATCGACAGGACGTTCCACTTCTCGCCGGTGGCCGGCGCGGGAGCCGCCGCGGCAGCGGGAGCGGGAGCGGGAGGGGCCGGAGCCGGCGCAGGCGTCGCGGCCGGAGTGGGCTCGGGCGTGGATGCAGGGGGAGGTACTGAATCAGTCATGTGAGCGTTCCTCGCGATCTTGGTGGACGAATGGCCGTTCCGCATACTGGCAGCGTGCCGAACGGCTGTCAACGACCCTCGACGGGCGAGTCGTCATCGGGTGACGCAACCGTGACACGGCGTCATCGAACCCGCCGTATGGCCTGATCGGCCCGCTGCTCCTCGGGGGGCGGCCGAACGAGCGCGGCGAGTCGTCTCCGATCTCGCCGCGCCCGTGAACGGACCGCAGGGGTGCCGCCCGTTCAGAACGAGCCTCCGATAGGCGACAGGTCGTCGTCGACCGTGTCGTCCTGAGGCGTGGGCGCGGGGTCGCTGCCCTGCGTGGGCGAGACGTCGTCCTGCACCACGACGGGGGCGCTGCCCTTCAGCTCGCGGACCGCGGCATCCGACCGTGCCTGGCCGTACTGGCCGAGGCGCCGGCCCTGCATCTCGGCAGCGGTCACATCGGCGGCGGCGTGCGCCTCGGCGAACTCGCTGAGCCGCGTGCCCTGCATGTCCGCGGCGCTCACGCCGGTCTGCGTGCTGCCCTTGAGCTCGCGAACGACGTCGGCGCTGAACGGCGCCTGCTCGACCGTCACCGGCTGCGCGTGCAGTTCACGACGGGCGTCGGCGCTGATCTCGCGCGCGCTCTGCTGCAGCACCGGCTGGGAGTGCAGCTCACGACGGACGTCGGCGCTGAACTCGACCGGGCCCTGCACGACTGCCTGGGAGTGCAGCTCACGACGTGCGTCGGCGCTGAACTCGACCGGGCCCTGCACGGCCTGCTCGGCCATGCGCGCCGTGATGCGGTTCTCGACTCGAGTCGGCGAGAGGTCGTCGCGAACGATGACCTGGCCCTGGGCGAGACCGATCACGGATGCGGCGTTCGCCGCCGGGCGCAGGTCGTCGCGGACCTGTCCGCCCTGTGCGGCCACGCCGGCGCAGCCGCTCATCAGAACCACCAGCGACGCGATCGCGATGACCGGTGCCGCCGTCCTTGCATTCATGGTTCCTTTCCTTCCTGATAGGGGGTCCACGGGGATGTGGGGTAGTCGTGAAGCTACGGATGCCGCGACGACGCCGGATCCGGGACCCCACCCCCAACCGGCCCGAATATTCCTGAGCTTTTCTCAGTGCCAACCTCCGGCGTATGCTCCGATCGGAGGGGAGCGCACCCTGAGCCGCCGCGCGGCGGAGGCGTGCGCGAGGTGGCGGAGTCCGTCGCGAGATCACGCGTGCACGCAACAAAGCCGCAGCGGACCGCAACACATCGCGGGAAGCCTGCGTCTAGCCTTGGAACACCGGCCGATCCGGCCGCATCGAGGTCGTACTCGCGACCTCGTCCACGCACCCACGGGGAACGGAGGTTCACATGTCGAACATCACGATCGACGCCATCATCGGCGAACCCGAGGTCCTCGAGGACGAGGTCACCGCCGCCGACATCGCACTCGCGCAGGGCGTCGAGTCCGACCCGGCGTGGCTCCGCCTGAAGGAGTCGGCCACGAAGCTGCAGGCGCTCCAGGTGAAGGACGGCTCGGTCCCCGAGGAGGGCGACCGGCCCGAGGCATCCGCCCTCGTCGACGGCATCGTCGAGTCGATCGAGGCGCTCGCGCCGCGGTTCCCGCACGAGCGCGCGTACCTCGCGGCATCCGTCGCGGACTTCCGCCGCTGGCAGTCCGAGGGCTTCGGCGTGCCCGACTTCCTCGACTCGCTCGTCGAGTTCCAGCCGCAGCGGCACCGGGTCGACGGCATCCGCCACCTCGTCGTGTTCCCCATGTACACGCAGAACGGCTCGGCCGACCGGCACGTCGAGGCGCTCGTGGTCGAGACCATCTGGCCCGAGTTCATCGCCGCCCTCGAGGCGGGCGACTACTCGAACAAGCTGTTCGTCTCGCTCCGCCTGGTGGACTTCACGCCCGGTTACGACACGAACTCGGCGGTGCTGTTCCCCGAGACCGTGGCCATGCGGGAGATCCCGCCCTTCACCTGGGGCGCCATCTTCCAGGACCGCGAGGCGGCCCGATACCGGCGGGTGGTGCGCGCCGCCGCCGAGATCACGAAGCTCGACCTGCCCGACGACGCCGCGGCGCTGCTCGACGACCAGGAGCTCGCCGAGCGGACGTTCGTGATGTGGGACATCATCCACGACCGCACGCACATGCGCGGCGACCTGCCGTTCGACCCGTTCATGATCAAGCAGCGCATGCCGT
>CBFGWW010000118.1:0-10000 GCA_965652625.1 uncultured Agromyces sp. | reverse complement strand
GGCCTACAACAAGAAGCTCGGCACCTTCGAGCTGACCGGCCTGCCGCCGGCCCCGCGCAACGTGCCGCAGATCGAGGTCACCTTCGACATCGACGCGAACGGCATCGTGCACGTGTCCGCCAAGGACAAGGGCACCGGCAAGGAGCAGTCGATGACCATCACGGGCGGCTCGAGCCTCCCCAAGGAGGACATCGAGCGCATGGTGCGCGACGCCGAGGAGCACGCGGCCGACGACAAGAAGCGTCGCGAGTCCGCCGAGACGCGCAACCAGGCCGAGCAGCTCGTCTACCAGATCGAGAAGCTCATCAAGGACAACGACGACAAGCTCCCCGAGGACGTGAAGTCCGAGGTGCAGGGCGACGTCGACGCGCTGAAGTCGGCGCTCGCCGGCGACGACGACGCGGCCGTGAAGTCGGCGTTCGACAAGCTCTCGCAGTCGCAGGGCAAGCTCGGCGAGGCGATCTACGCCTCCTCGCAGCAGCAGCCGGCCGGCGCCAACCCGGGCAACCCCGGTGAGGACGCCTCCGCCAGCGGCACCGACGGCGGCAGCTCCTCCGACGAGGACGTCGTCGACGCCGAGGTCATCGACGACGAGGACGAGAAGAAGTAATCATGTCGGACGAGAACCAGAACCCTTCGACGGGCTCGGGGGAGCCCAACGACGAGCCGATCATCCGCGACAAGCGGCGGATCGACCCCGAGACGGGTCAGGTTCGGCAGCCCGAGGGCGCGCACGAGGGCGAGGTCGAGGCGACGGATGCCGCGTCGGCCGAGCCCGGCGACGAAGACGTGCTCACGGTCGACGACATCCTGAACGCGGCGCAGGCCGAGGTGCAGGAGCCGAGCGACGAGCACCTCGCCGACCTCAAGCGCGTCACCGCCGAGTACGCGAACTACCGCAAGCGCACCGAGGCGAACCGCGAGGTCGAGCGCGAGCGTGCGGTCGGCGCGGCGGTGTCCGTGCTGCTGCCCGTGCTCGACGACCTCGACCGGGCCGAGAAGCACGGCGACCTCGAGGGCGACGCCCCCTTCGCGACCATCGCGGCGAAGCTCCGCACCGCGGTCGAGAAGCTCGGGCTGACGCCGTTCGGCGAGGTCGGCGAGCCGTTCGATCCGACGCGGCACGAGGCGATCTTCCAGCAGCCGTCCGACGAGGTCGACACCGACACGGTCGCCGACGTCGTCGAGACGGGGTACCTGCTCGGCGGCACGCTGCTGCGCGCGGCGAAGGTCGTCGTGAAGACGCCGCAGGGATAATCGAACACCGTTGATCGAGTAGCGCCGCCCGTAGGGCGACGCGTATCGAGATCACCTCACCGGGTCTCGATACGCGTCGGGCTTCGCCCGGCGCTACTCGACCAGCGATCGCAGACTTCAGGAAGGAGGTGCCGATGGCCAGTCAGGATTGGTTCGACAAGGACTTCTACCAGGTGCTCGGCGTCTCCAAGGACGCGAGCGACGCCGACATCAAGAAGGCGTACCGCAAGCTCGCGCGCAAGTTCCACCCCGACCAGAACCCCGGCGACGCCGCGGCCGAGGCGCGCTTCAAGGAGATCAGCGAGGCGCACTCGGTGCTGGCCGATCCCGAGGAGCGCAAGGAGTACGACGCGATCCGCGCGATGGGCACGGGCGCGCGGTTCACCGCGCCCGGCGCCGGCGGCGCGGGCGGCTTCGAGGACGTCTTCGGCGGCATGTTCGGCGGTCAGGGCGGCGGGGGCACGCGGTACACGTTCCAGCAGGGCGGCGACTACGACGACCTGCTCGGCGGACTGTTCGGCGGCGGCCGCTTCGGCACTCCCAGTGGGGGGTACCGAGGCTTCGGCGGGCCGACGAAGGGCCGCGACGTCACCGCGTCCACCACGCTCGACTTCATCACCGCCACCAAGGGCGACCAGATCACCCTGCAGACCGCCGAGGGCAAGCCCATCACGGTGCGCATCCCCGCGGGCGTGGCCGATGGCCAGAAGATCAAGCTGCCCGGCAAGGGCCACCCCTCGCCCGACGGCGGCGAGGCCGGCGACCTCATCCTCACCGTGAACGTGCGCAAGCATCCGGTGTTCGAGCGCGACGGCCTGAACCTCCGCGTGACGGTGCCGGTCACGTTCGCCGAGGCGACGCTCGGCGCCACCATCCAGGTGCCGACGCTCGGCGGCGAGCCCGTGAAGCTGCGGGTCGCGCCCGGCACCCCGAGCGGCCGCGTGCTGCGCGTGAAGGGCCGCGGGGTCGAGACGAAGAAGGGCACGGGCGACCTCCTCGCCGTGGTGCAGGTGGCCGTGCCGTCGCACCTCTCGAAGGAGGCGACCGAGAAGCTCGAGGAGTTCGCGGCGCTGCTGCCCGACGAGGATCCCCGTGAGGAGCTGCTCGCGAAGGCGAGGAGCCAGCGATGAACGAGTCGAGCCCGCTGTTCGTCATCTCGGTCGCGGCCGACCTCGCGGGCATGCACCCGCAGACGCTGCGGCAGTACGACCGCATGGGACTCGTCTCGCCGACCCGCACGGCCGGCAAGTCGCGGCGGTACTCGATGCGCGACGTCATGCAGCTGCGCGAGATCGCGCAGCTGTCGAGCGAGGGCGTGAGCCTCGAGGGCATCCGCCGCGTGCTCGGGCTCGAGGACGAGGTGCAGGGCCTGCGCGCCCGCGTGCGCGAGCTCGAGGCCGCGCTCGCCGACGAGATGCTCAACCGGCCGGGCCGTCGCGTCTTCGCCGCCGGCTCGGCCGGCGACATCGTGTCGGTCCGCACCGGCACGCGCGTGCGCCGCGAGAACGCCCTCGTGGTCTGGCGGCCCCTCGACCGCGAGTAGCGGGGGTCGCGTCGGTTCCGTTCCTTGCGCCACGCATTCCCGATGCGGAAGGCTCGCTCAGGGGGATGTTCCCCAGGGGGAAGGAGCACACGCATGCAGCAACGGGAGCCATCCGAGGCCGTCAGAGCCGCGAACGAGGCCCTGTCGGCCTCGTTGCCGTTCGATGACGACGCCGACTTCGCCGCCGCCGACCGCGGATTCATCGGCACGCTCGACGATCCGGTCATCCGAGACGACCAGGGTGCGGTGGTGTGGGATGCCTCGTCGTACGACTTCGTCGACGGCGACGCGCCCGACTCGGTGAACCCGAGCCTGTGGCGGCAGTCGCGGCTCGTCGCGAAGCACGGCCTCTACGAGGTGGTGCCCGGCATCTACCAGGCCCGCGGGCTGGACCTCTCGGTCATGTCGTTCATCGAGGGCGACACCGGCGTCATCGTGGTCGATCCGCTCATCTCGAAGGAGACCGCCGTCGCGGCCCTCGAGCTGTACCGCGCGCACCGGGGCGATCGCCCGATCGTCGCGGTGATCCACACGCACAGCCACATCGACCACTTCGGCGGCGTGCTCGGCATCGTGTCGCAGGACGAGGTGGACGCGGGTGACGTGCAGATCATCGCGCCCGAGGGCTTCGTCGAGCATGCCGTGGCCGAGAACGTCTACGCCGGCACCGCGATGGGACGCCGCGCCGGCTACATGTACGGCGCGGTGCTCGCACGCGGGCCGAAGGGCCAGGTCGGCGCCGGCCTCGGCCAGACGACCTCCACGGGCGAGGCGACCATGATCGTGCCGACCCTCCACATCCGCGAGACGGGCGAGACCCACGCCATCGACGGCGTCGAGATCGAATTCCAGATGGCGCCGGGCACCGAGGCGCCGTCGGAGATGCACTTCCACCTCCCCGGCTTCCGCGCCCTGTGCATGGCCGAGAACGCGACGCACACCCTGCACAACCTGCTGACCCTCCGCGGCGCGCTGGTGCGCGACCCGCACGTGTGGTCGCAGTACCTCACCGAGGCGATCGAGCGCTACGGCGACGACACCGACGTGGTCTTCGCGTCGCACCACTGGCCCACGTGGGGCGCCGACGAGGTGCGCCGGTTCCTCGCGATCCAGCGCGACCTCTATGCGTACCTCCACGACCAGACGCTGCGGATGCTGAACCAGGGCCTCACGGGCGCCGAGATCGCCGAGGTCATCCAGCTCCCGCCGGCGCTCGAGCGCAGGTGGAGCACGCACGGCTACTACGGCTCGGTGAGCCACAACGTCAAGGCGATCTACCAGCGGTACATGGGCTGGTTCGACGGCAACCCGGCCCGGCTCTGGCCGCACCCGCCCCAGGCGCAGGCGCAGCGGTACGTCGAGGCGATGGGCGGCATCGACCGGGTCGTCGAGCTCGCGCAGGCGGCGTTCGACGGGGGCGACTTCCGCTGGGCGGCGACCCTCCTCGATCACGCGGTGTTCACGGATGCCGCGCACGAGGCCGCCCGCGCCCTCTACGCCGACACGCTCGAGCAGCTCGCCTACGGGTCGGAGAACGGCACGTGGCGGAACTTCTTCCTCTCGGGCGCGACCGAGCTGCGCGACGGCAACTTCGGCACCCCGACCACGGCGAACGCGCCCGCGATCCTCGCCCAGCTGACGCCCGAGCAGCTGTTCGACGCGGTCGCGATCCGCGTCGACGGCCCGAGGGCATGGGACCTCGACCTTGCGCTCGACGTCACGCTCACCGACCTCGGCCGCAGCTTCCACCTCACGCTCCGGAACGGCGTGCTGGTGTACGTCGAACGCGAGCCGGCACCGGATGCCGCGTTGCACCTCTCGCTCGACAAGCCGCGGTTGCTGCGGCTCGCCGGCGGCGACCTCTCACCCGACGGCGTCGAGGTGACGGGCGACCTCGGCATCCTGCGGCAGCTGATCGACGTGCTCGACCAGGGCGACCCCGACTTCGACATCGTCGTTCCCTGACGCCGTCGAAGCCGCGGTACGTCACGACGTCACGGCGTCCGGGTTTCGCCGACGGGTGCTCAGCCCCAGGCCGACTCGGGCGCCGTGATCACCTTCACGGGCGCCGTCGACCAGTGCGAGCCGTACCCGTAGTGGCTGGTGGCCCACGGCGACGCCCAGATCGCCTGCGCCGTGGCGTTCGCGTCGGTTCCGGCCTCGAGGGATGCCTCGATCGCGTCGTAGAACGCGTATCGGCGCAGGCTGTCGGCGGCGTACTCGGCCGCGATCGACAGGGTCGCGTAGCTGCCGAGGCCCGACCCGCCGCCCGATCCGTTGCCGTTGTTCAGCGGGTTGTTGCGGTTCCACCAGTTGTCTGGGCCGTTCTCCTGCCGCATCCAGCGCAGCATCACGTCGATGTTCGCCTGGGTCAGCGGGAAGTCGCCCGAGATGAGCACGAGCTTCGCCCAGTCGTGGTTGGTGCCCGACTCGACGAGCGTCTCGGGGCCGGTCGTCGAGACGTACGACTCGTGCGACACGTCGGGTGCGGCCACGTCGGCGGCCACGCTCACGGCCTGGGTGTCGCCCGAGAACGCCTCGCTCGCGCCGGGCATCTGCGCCGGGGCGGGCGGTTGGGGCGTGAGCGCGAAGGTCAGCCCGAGCGAGAGCACGGCGACCGCGGCCGCGAGCGGCGCGAGCCGTCGAGCGATCCGGGCGCGATGCTCGAGGCCCGCGGCGTGGATCCTCGCCGCGCGCCGCTCCCCCCGGACCTGCCGTCCTGCGTCACGCATGCGGGCACGAGGGTAGCAAACCGAACCGGGAGCCGCACCGGGGTCGACGGCCCCGCGTAGCCTTGGGCCATGCCCCTCGACTACGCCCTGCTGCGTCGCCATCCCGACGTCGAGGGTCACGGGCTCGAGGCGTCGGATGCCGCGGACCGCCTCATCCTCGACGAGTCCGCGCCGCTCGTGGCGGGCGCCGGCGACGGCGGCATCGTGGTGCTCGACGACGCCTACGGCGCCCTCGCACTCGGCGCCGCCGCGGCGGGTGCCCGCGGCATCCGCGTGCACCAGGACCTCGTCACGGGCGTGCGGGCGCTCGCCGGGAACGCCGAGCGCACGGGCCTCGCCGACCGGGTCCGGTCGCTGCCGCTCGGCGAGGAGCTGCTGCACGGCGCGCGGCTCGTCCTGCTGCGCCTGCAGCGCTCGCTCGACCGGCTCGTCGAACTTGCGGGGCTCGTGGCCCGGCACGCGGCATCCGACGTGGTCGTCGTCGCGGGCGGGCGCATCAAGCACATGTCGCTCGCGATGAACGACGTGCTCGGCGCCTGGTTCGACCGGGTCGACGTCTCGCACGCGCGGCAGAAGTCGCGCGTGCTCACCGCGCGCGGCCCGCGGGAGCAGCGGCAGCCGCCCGCGCCGGGATGGCCGCGCGGCGAGCGGCACGACGACCTCGGCGTCACGGTCGTCGCCCACGGCGGCGTCTTCGCCGGCACCGGCATCGACATCGGCACCCGCTTCCTCCTCGAGCACCTCGACGGCGCGATGCCCGATGCCGCGTCCGCCGTCGACCTCGCGTGCGGCTCGGGCGTGGTGGCGGCGTGGCTCGCCCGCCGTCGGCCCGGACTGCGGATCACGGCGACCGACCGCTCGGCGGCGGCCGCGGCATCCGCTCGCGAGACCGCCGAGGTGAACGGCGTCGTCGATCGCGTGACGGTGACGCAGGCCGACGCGCTCGAGCTGCTGCCCGACGCGAGCGAGCCGCTCGTCGTGCTCAACCCGCCGTTCCACTCGGATGCCGCGCTGCACACCGGCATCGCGGCGCACCTGTTCGACGACGCGGCGCGCGTGCTCGCGCCCGGCGGCGAGCTGTGGTGCGTCTGGAACTCGCACCTGCGCTACCGCCCGCTGCTGGAGCGCACGGTGGGACACACCCGCCAGGTCGCACGCAACCCGAAGTTCACGGTCACGGCCTCGCGGCGACCGGAATGACCGCCGTCGCCACCTCCGGGTTCCGTCGGGACGATGGTCGTGGAAGGCTGGACGGGTGACGTCCACGCTCGAACAGCTCGACGCCGACACGACCACCCGCGACGTGTCGGAGCAGCCGTGGCGCACGATCGTGTGGGACGACCCCGTCAATCTCATGACGTACGTGACGTACGTGTTCCGCACCTACTTCGGGTACCCGCGCGAGGTCGCCGAGCGGCTGATGCTGCAGGTGCACCACGAGGGGCGCGCGGTCGTGGCATCCGGCAATCGCGAGGCGATGGAGCGGCACGTGCAGGCGATGCACGGCTACGGCCTGCAGGCCACGGTGTCGAGGGGCGAGCCGTGATCGTCGCCGGGCGCAGCGGCGGCGAGGGCGTGCGCATCGTGCTCGAGGTCGAGGAGGCGATGCTCCTGAGCGAGCTCGCCGACCAGGTCGACTCGGTGCTCCTGCTCGGCGAGGCCGACGATCCGGCGCTCGGGCGGCTGCTGCCGAACGCCTACCCCGACGACGCCCCGGCGTCGCAGGAGTTCGGCCGGTACACGCGCGAGAGCCTCGTCGACGGCAAGCGCCAGGCGGCGCAGCGCGTGCGCGACGCGACCGCGGTGACCGACGGCGACGAGGGCGTCGTGCAGATCGAGCTCGACCAGTCCGAGGCGTGGGGCTGGCTCACGTTCCTCACCGACCTGCGGCTCATCCTCGCCGAGCGGGTTGGCATCGTCGAGGAGGACGACGACGAGGCCGACGAGACGCGCGACGACTACCTGCGGGCGGCCTACGAGTGGGCGGGCTTCGTGCAGGGATCGATGCTCGAGGTGCTCGACCCGACCGACTCCTGACCCGAACGGATGCCGCGGGCCGGCCGATCGGGCTCGGTCGAATCGACGCGTGACACCGCGGGCCGCGGCTGGCAGTCTGATCCCACAGCGGCCGCCTGGGGCCGCGGGAGGGATGCCCCGATGACCGCACCGAGTCGCGCGCTGCCCGCACGCAGCACGCAGCCGTCCACCTCGATCCGCCGCGTGCTGCGGCATCCGGCCGAGAACGCGGAGTCGCTCGAGTCCATCGCCCTGCTCGCCGGCGCTGCCGCGTTCGCGGTCGGCCTGGCCGTGGCCTGGATCTTCTTCTGGGGGCGGAACGTCCCGATCGCGGGGCCCGACTCGCTCGGGCAGTTCGTCGCGATCGGCGGCGCGGTGGTCGCCATCGTCGCGTTCGTGCTCGGCCGGGTCGTGCTCCGCAGGCCGGCGCCGTCGCTGCACGACCACGTGGACGACGGGCTCGAGGTGCGGGGTGCCCGCCTGCACTGGTTCGACATCGTGGCGCTCGCGCTGGCGCACGCCGTGATCGTGCTCCTGGGCTGGATCGGCCTCGCCGACCTGCTCGAGCGCAGCTTCATCGGCGCGGTCGTCTTCACGTTCCCCGCGGCGGTGCTCTCGGCCGTCGCGTTCGCCGTGACCGCCTACGCGGTGTTCCTCTCGTCGGCACGGCTGACGCCGATGCTGCTGTCGCTCGTGCTCGCGGTGTTCCTCGTGGTCGGCGCGCTCGCCAGCATGCTGAGCTCGAGCGACCCGCAGTGGTGGCAGAAGAACCTGTCGGCGCTCGGCATCACCAACGACGTGTCGTCGCTCGCGTTCAACCTCACGCTCATCGTCGCGGGCGCGATCGTCACGATCATCGCCCGCTACGGCACCGCGAACCTGCCCACGTCGACGCCGCTCGACCTCCGGCACCGGAACCTCGTGCGTGCGAGCCTCGCCCTCATCGGCGTGCTGCTGGCATGCGTCGGGATCTTCCCGGTGAGCGAGTTCTTCCTGCTGCACAACACCGTGGCCACGGGCATGGCCGTCGTCTACGCGGTGGTCGTGTTCGCGCTGCCGCGCTGGGTGCCCTCCATGCCGAAGGTGTTCGTCATCCTCGGCTACGTGTACGTCGCGGTGACCGTGCTCCTCGGCATCTTCTTCGCGACGGGCTACTACAACCTCACGGCGGTCGAACTCGTGGCGGGCGTGCTGATCTTCAGCTGGATCATCCTGTTCCTGCGCAACGCCGGCGTGATCCGTGCGGAGGTGCCCGCTGCAGGTGCCGGCGGGGCCGCGGAACGCGATGCCGACCCCGACGCCGTCGGCGACTCCGCCGGAACGCCTGCGCTCACCTGAGCACGAATCTGTTGACGTGCGCGCACAGCCGGGTGGATGATGCGCGTACCGGCACGCGTCCACCTGGGGATGCGGCCGACGGAGAGGGGATCACATGTCAGACACTGCAACTTCCGGATGGGTCGGCTGGGGCTGGTTCGCCGCGATCGTCATCATCATCGCGGGCGTCTTCGACGCCCTGTACGGCCTCGTGGCGATCCTCATGCCGCAGAGCTCGTACTGCCTGGTGGCCGAGGGCGGGTTGTTCCTGTTCGACGTGTCCGGGTGGGGCTGGTGGCACCTCATCCTGGGCGTCGCGCTGGTGCTCGTCGGCCTCGCGCTGATCGCCGGGGCGACGTGGGCGCGCGTCGTCGCGATCATCCTCGTCGCGGTGAACGCGCTCGGGCAGCTCGCGCTGCTGCCCGTGCAGCCGTGGTGGTCGCTCATCGTGCTCACGCTCGACATCCTCGTGATCTACGCGCTCACGGTGCACGGCCGGGAGCTCAAGTCCGCCGCCTGACGCGCGAACCGAACGACGAGGGGGCGGGTGCCGAAGCACCCGCCCCCTCGCGTCGCGTCGGTCAGGCGCCGTGGCTGAGCGCCCGGGCCTTGAGCTGGTCGTACTCGGCCTGGGAGATCGTGCCGGCGTCGAGCAGCGCCTTCGCCTTCGCGATCTCGTCGGACGGGCTGGCCGACCCGGCGGTCGCACGGATGTAGTCGTCCGTCGCGGCCTGCATCTGCCGGGCCTCCTTCTGCGCGCGCTCCGCCATGCCGCTGCCGCGCGCGATGAGGTACACGAGCGCGGTGAGGAACGGCACGAAGATCAGGAAGATGATCCAGACGGCCTTCCACCAGCCGTTGAGCTTGTGGTCGCGGAAGAGGTCGGTGATGATCGCGATGACCGCCCAGAGGTAGGCGAAGAAGGCGAAGAACCAGAGGGTCCACCAGAGGATATCGCCCAGGCTGTTCCAGAAACTCATCAGAGCCCTTTCAGAATGTCGGATGCCGCCGCTGGGGGCGGCGACGGGTCGCGCCCGTCATCCGGGGTGCGCCGGTCCGACTGGAGCCTGCGATCCCCCTGATCTCGGTGTCTCCCGTGGGCACACTATCGCGCGGGGTGCCGCGGGGGTAGCGG
>CBFGWW010000117.1:0-10015 GCA_965652625.1 uncultured Agromyces sp. | reverse complement strand
TTCGACTCGCACCTGCTCTGGCAGGAGCCGTACGTCATCTACAGCCAGATCCTCGCGCAGACCCAGCGCGTGAAGGTCGGGCCGTTCGTGACCAACCCCGCGACCCGCGACTGGACCGTCACGGCGTCGGTGTTCGCGACCCTCAACGAGATGTTCGGCAACCGCACCGTGTGCGGCATCGGCCGCGGCGACTCGGCGGTGCGGGTCACGAACGGCCGGCCCACGACGATGGCCGAGCTGCGCGAGTCGATCCACGTGATCCGCGAGCTCGGCAACTCCCGCTCGGTCGAGTACAAGGGCTCGACGATCCAGTTCCCGTGGAGCCGGGGCTCGGAGCTCGAGGTGTGGGTCGCCGCCTACGGCCCGATGGCGCTGAAGCTCGCGGGCGAGGTGGGCGACGGATTCATCCTGCAGCTCGCCGACGTCGACATCGCCGCCTGGATGATCAAGCACGTCCGGGATGCCGCGGAGGCCGCGGGTCGCGACCCGATGTCGGTGAAGTTCTGCGTGGCCGCGCCGTTCTACATCGGCGACGACTGGGCGCACATGCGCGACCAGTGCCGCTGGTTCGGCGGCATGGTCGGCAACCACGTCGCCGACATCGTCGCGAAGTACGGCATGCACGGCACGGTGCCCGACGCGCTCACCGAGTACATCAAGGGCCGCGAGGGCTACGACTACAACGAGCACGGGCGGGCCGGCAACGTGCACACCGAGTTCGTGCCCGACGAGATCATCGACCGGTTCTGCCTGCTCGGCACGGCCGACCAGCACCTCGACAAGCTCAAGCAGCTCGCGGAGCTCGGCGTCGACCAGTTCGCCGGGTACCTCCAGCACGACAACAAGGAGGAGACGCTGCGCGTGTACGGCGAGACGGTGATCCCCGCCATGACCGAGCACATCACGGCGAAGGCATGACGACGACGACCCCGGCGACCAGGCGTGCACGTCGATGGCGCGCCGTGCTCTGGGGCGCGCTCGGCATCCTCGCGCTCGCCGCGCTCTGGGAGCTGTACAAGCTCATCGGACCGGCCGACGGCTGGCTCGTCGGCGCGCAGGAGGGCGTGACCGGAAGCGGCATCCGACTGCTGCCGCGCACGAGCGACCAGGCCATGCCGCACACGTGGGACATGCTGACCCGCGCCGCCGAGCCCGTGACCCGGGCGCCGGGCGCGCTGCCGCTCGGAGTCGTCGTGCTCCTCGCGGCGCTCGTCAGCCTCGGCGTCGCGGCGCTCGGCTGGCTCGTCGGCGTCGTCGTCGGCTTCGCCCTGGCGCTGCTCATGCTCGGGTTCCGCATCGCGGAGCGGGCAGTGCTGCCGTTCGTCATCCTCAGCCAGACCGTGCCGCTCATCGCGCTCGCGCCGCTCATCCGCAACTGGGGATCGCGCCTGTCGTTCGGCGACTTCTCCTGGCAGAGCTGGATGTCCGTCGTGATCATCGCGAGCTACCTCGCGTTCTTCCCGGTCGCCGTCGGCGCGCTCCGCGGCCTGCAGAGCCCCGAGGCCGCGCACCTCGACCTCATGCGCAGCTACGCGGCGGGCTGGTGGACCACGCTGTTCCGCCTCCGCCTGCCGGCGAGCGTGCCCTTCCTCATCCCCGCCCTCCGGCTCGCCGCCGCGAACGCCGTGGTCGGCACGGTCGTCGCCGAGATCTCGGTCGGGTTCTCGGGCGGCATCGGCCGACTCATCCTCGAGACCGCCGTCGCCGCCTCGAGCGACCCCGCCAAGCCGTGGGCGCCGATCCTCGGCGCCGTGCTGCTCGGCCTCGTGGCCGCCGGCTTCGTCGCCCTCCTCGCCGCCTTCCTCAGCCCGTTCCGCCGACAGGAGACCGTCGCATGAGCACCCCCGCGCCCCAGCCGACCGCCGACCCGACGCCTGCCGCCTCCGCCGCCGCCGCTGCGACGACGCCCGCCCAGGCGACGACGACCGGCGACGCGGCCGAGGCCGTCGTCGTCCGCGGGGTCGAGCGCATCTTCGCCGGCGCGAAGGGCGCGACGGTCACGGCGCTCACGGGCATCGACCTCACGGTGCACGCCGGCGAGTTCGTCTCGCTCATCGGGCCCTCGGGCTGCGGCAAGTCGACCCTGCTCCGGCTCATCGCCGACCTCGACGAGCCGACCGAGGGCGACATCCGCGTCTTCGGCAAGACGGCGCGGCAGGCCCGCGTCGACCAGGCGTACGGCATCGCGTTCCAGCAGGCCGGCCTGCTGCCGTGGCGCTCGGTCGCGGCGAACATCGAGCTGCCGCTGCAGCTGCACGGGGTCGGCGCCGCCGACCGGAAGGCGCGCGTCGCCGAGCTCGTCGAGCTCGTGGGCCTCGCCGACTTCGCCAGGCACTACCCCGACCAGCTCTCGGGCGGCATGCAGCAGCGCGTCGCGATCGCCCGGTCGCTCGCCGAGCGGCCGCGCCTGCTCCTCATGGACGAGCCGTTCGGTGCCCTCGACGAGATGACCCGCGAGCGCATGCAGACCGAGCTCCTCCGCATCCGCGCCGAGACCGGCGCGGCCGTGGTGTTCGTGACCCACTCGATCCCCGAGGCGGTGTACCTCTCCGACCGCGTGGTCGTCATGTCCCCGCGGCCCGGTCGCATCACCGACGAGATCGACGTGCGGCTCGGCGAGGCGGCCGAACGCGGCGAGGACCTGCGCGAGGACGCGGCGTTCTTCGCGGGCGTCACCGCCGTCCGCGAGGCCCTGCACGGCCCCGAGGCATCCGCGGCTCCCGGAAGCGCCGCTCGAGGGGTGGACGTGCGATGACCGGACTGCCCGACGCCGCCATCGCGACGCAGCTCACGCCGCCGTCGTCGGCCGCCGCGAAGCGCCGTCGCGGCCAGGACGGCCCGTGGCGCCGGTTCGCGCGGCTCGTGCTGCCGCCGATCGCGCTGTTCATCGTGCTCGTGCTGCTCGTCGAGCTCGTCGTGGTGTCGCTCGGGATCCCGCCGTTCGTGCTCGCCAGCCCGTCGGCGATCTGGGCGCAGCTCGTGCAGTACGCGCCGCAGGTGCTGCAGGCGACGATCGCGACCGGGCTCAACGCGCTCATCGGGCTCGTGATCGGCGCGGTCATCGGCGTCGTGCTCGCGATCGTGGCGTCGTTCATCCGCGCGATCGACGGCATGCTCGCCCCCATCGTCGCGGCCGTCGCGGTCGTGCCGATCGTGGCCGTCGCGCCCGTGCTCTACACGATGTTCGGGTCGACCTCCGAGGTCTCGCGCATCATCATCGCGTCGATCGCCGCGTTCGTCCCGGTCTTCCTCAACACGCTGCGCGGGCTCCGGCAGGTGCGCCCGGTGCACCGCGACCTCATGCGCTCGTACTCCGCGACCCCGTGGCAGGAGACCCGGTCGGTGACCATCCCGTCCGCCCTCCCGCACTTCTTCACGGGCCTGCGCATCGCCTCGTCGCTCGCGGTCATCTCGGCCCTCGTCGCCGAGTACTTCGGCGGGCCGCGGCAGGGCCTCGGCTCGGCGATCACGACCGCCGCGGCATCCAGCGCCTACGCCCGTGCCTGGGCGTTCGTCATCGGCGCGATCCTGCTCGGCCTCGTCTTCTTCGCCCTCACCAGCCTGATCGAGAGGCTCGCCTCCCGACACCGTTGACCCAGCCACGCCCGGGCGACGGCGCCCGGCCCACGCCACCGGCATTCCTGCCGGTCGGATCCGCACCACAGAGCACCATCACCAAGAGAGGGAACGCAGATGAAGCGCAACAGGATCACAGCGCTCGCGGCCGCGGCCGCGGCGACCGCGCTGGCGCTCGCCGGCTGCTCCAGCGGGGGCACCGACGGCGGCGACGCCACCGACGGCGGAGGCGGCGACCTCACGCCGGTGACCCTCCAGCTGCAGTGGCTCACGCAGGCCCAGTTCGGCGGGTACTACCTGGCGAAGGCGAACGGCTACTGGGAGGACCTCGGCCTCGACGTCGAGATCATCCCGGGTGCCGTCGACATCGTGCCGCAGGACGTGCTGGCCGCCGGCGACGTCGACTTCGCGATCGCGTGGGTGCCGAAGGCGCTCGCGTCGATCGAGGCGGGCGCGAACATCACGAACATCGCGCAGATCTTCGAGCGCAGCGGCACCCTGCAGGTCGCCTGGGCCGACAGCGGGATCACGACGCCGGCCGACCTCTCGGGCAAGCAGGTCGGCAGCTGGGGCTTCGGCAACGAGTGGGAGCTCTTCGCGGGCCTCACCGAGGCGGACGCGTCGGGCTACACGATCGTGCAGCAGAACTTCGACATGAACGCGCTGCTCAACAAGGAGATCGACGCCGCGCAGGCGATGACCTACAACGAGTACGCGCAGCTGCTCGAGGCCGTGAACCCCGAGACCGGCGAGCTCTACCAGCCCGAGGACTTCTCGGTCATCGACTGGAACGAGGTCGGCACCTCGATGCTCCAGGACGCGATCTGGGCGAACACCGAGCGCCTGGAGAGCGACGAGGAGTACCAGGACACCGCGGTGAAGCTCATCCAGGGCGCCATCCTCGGATGGATCGACCAGCGCGACGACCCGCAGGCCGCCGCCGACGCGGTGACCGCCGCGGGGTCGACGCTCGGCACGAGCCACCAGCTCTGGATGGCCAACGAGATCAACAAGCTCATCTGGCCCTCGACCGACGGCATCGGGCACATCAACGAGATCGCGTGGGATGCCACGGTCGAGATGGCGCTCGGCACCAAGAACCAGGACGGCGCGCAGGTCATCACGACCGACCCGCCCGACACGGCGTACACGAACGAGTACGTCGACCAGGCGCTGGAGAACCTCCAAGGCGACGGCGTCGACGTGCTCGGCGAGTCCTACGAGCCGATCGAGGTCACCCTCGAGGAGGGCGGCAACTAGGGAAAGTCCGCTGGTCGAGTAGCGCCGCCGCAGGCGACGCGTATCGAGACCGCGAGACGGATCTCGATACGCGTCCGGCTCCGCCGGGCGCTCCTCGATCACCGGCACCGACAAGAAAGGCACCGAAGCCATGACCGAGAACCTCGCCGAGGACCTCGACGAGCTCGCCCGCACGCTCGACCGCGACCACGTGTTCCACTCGTGGTCCGCGCAGTCCCAGCTCTCGTCGCTCGTGGTCGCGAGCGGGCGCGGATGCCGCGTCTGGGACCACGCCGGACGCGAGTACCTCGACTTCTCCAGCCAGCTCGTGAACGTCAACATCGGCCACCAGCATCCGGCCGTCGTGCAGGCGATCCGCGAGCAGGCGGAGCTCATCACCACCATCGCGCCGTCGACGGTGAACCTCGCCCGCGGCGAGGCCGCGAAGCGCATCATCGGCCACGCGCCTTCGGGCTTCCACAAGGTGTTCTTCACGAACGGCGGCGCCGACGCGAACGAGAACGCGATCCGGATGGCGCGACTGCACACCGGCCGCGACAAGATCCTCTCGACCTACCGCTCGTACCACGGCAACACCGGCGCGGCGATCGTCTCGACGGGCGACTGGCGCCGCATCCCGAACGAGTTCGCTCGCGGCCACGTGCACTTCTTCGGCCCGTACCTCTACCGTTCCGAGTTCTGGGCGACGACGCCCGAGGAGGAGTCGGAGCGCGCGCTGCACCACCTGCGCCGCGTGATCGAGGCGGAGGGCCCGTCGTCGATCGCGGCGGTGCTGCTCGAGACCGTGCCCGGCACGGCGGGCATCATGCTGCCGCCGCCCGGATACCTCGCGGGCGTCCGCGAGCTCTGCGACGCGCACGGCATCCTGCTCATCCTCGACGAGGTCATGGCGGGCTTCGGCCGCACCGGCCGCTGGTTCGCGTTCGACGGCTACGACGTGCGTCCCGACCTCATCACGTTCGCGAAGGGCGTGAACTCGGGCTACGTCCCGGTCGGCGGGGTCGTCATCTCCGACCCGATCGCCGCGACGTTCGACGACCGCGTCTTCCCGGGCGGGCTCACGTACTCGGGGCATCCGCTCGCGATGGCCTCGATCGTCGCCGCGCTCGACGCCATGGAGTCCGAGGGCGTCGTCGAGAACGCGCGGGTCATCGGCGAGACCGAGATCGGCCCGGCGCTGGTCGAGCTCGCCGAGCGCCACGAGGTCATCGGCGAGGTGCGCGGCGAGGGCGTGTTCTGGGCCGTCGAGCTCGTGGCCGACCGCGAGACCCGCGAGCCGCTTCCCGCGGCCGCGATGGGCCGCATCAAGTCCGGACTGGTGGCGCGCGGGCTGCTGCCGTTCATCCAGGACAACCGCATCCACGTGGTGCCCCCGTGCGTCGTCACGGTCGAGGATGTCGCCCAGGCGATGCCGATCTACGATGAAGTACTGAGCACCGCACTCGAAGGAGAGGGCTGACTCATGAGCCAGACATTGACCGAGAACCAGACGTCGGCCGCCACGACGACGACCGTCGAGCACTGGATCGACGGGGCATCCGCGTCGGGTGCCTCCGACCGCACGGGGCCCGTCTACAACCCCGCACAGGGCGTCGAGACGAAGCGCGTCCGCTTCGCCTCCACCGAAGACGTCGACCTCGCCGTGCAGGCCGCGGCCCGCGCGTTCCCCGCGTGGCGCGACACCTCGATCGCCAAGCGCCAGCAGGTGATGTTCAGGTTCCGCGAGCTGCTGAACGCGCGCTCCGGCGAGCTCGCCGACATCCTGACGAGCGAGCACGGCAAGGTGACCTCGGATGCCGCGGGCGAGATCGCGCGCGGACTCGAGGTCGTGGAGCTCGCCTGCGCGATGCCCGGCTACACGAAGGGCGAGTACTCCGAGAACGTCTCGACGGGGATCGACGTGTACACGACGCGCCAGCCCGTGGGCGTGGTCGGCATCATCAGCCCGTTCAACTTCCCGGCCATGGTGCCGCTGTGGTTCTTCCCGCTGGCGATCGCGACGGGCAACACGGTGGTGCTGAAGCCCTCGGAGAAGGACCCGAGCGCGTCGGTGTGGCTGGCGAAGCTGATGCAGGAGGCCGGGCTGCCCGACGGCGTGCTCAACGTCGTGCACGGCGACAAGGTCGCCGTCGACGCGCTGCTGCACCACCCGACGGTGCGCTCGATCTCGTTCGTCGGCTCGACGCCCATCGCGCAGTACATCTACTCGACGGCCACGGCGAACGGCAAGCGCGTGCAGGCGCTCGGCGGCGCGAAGAACCACATGCTCGTGCTGCCCGACGCCGACCTCGACCTCGCGGCCGACGCCGCCGTGAACGCGGGCTTCGGCTCGGCGGGCGAGCGCTGCATGGCGATCTCGGCCGTCGTCGCCGTCGACTCCGTCGCCGACGAGCTGGTCGACAAGATCGCCGAGCGGATGTCGCGCCTCACCACCGGGGACGGCACCCGCGGCTGCGACATGGGCCCGCTCATCACGCGCGAGCACCGCGACAAGGTCGCCGGGTACCTCGACGTCGCGGCATCCGACGGCGCCACCGTCGTGGTCGACGGACGTGACCCCGAGGTCGACGGCGAGCCCGACGGCTTCTGGCTCGGGCCGACCCTCGTCGACAAGGTGCCCACGTCGTCGGCGGTGTACCGCGACGAGATCTTCGGGCCCGTGCTGTCGATCGTGCGCGTCGACGGCTACGAAGACGGCCTCGACCTCATCAACGCGAGCCGGTACGGCAACGGCACCGCGATCTTCACGAACGACGGCGGCGCCGCACGGCGCTTCCAGCGCGAGGTGACGGTCGGCATGGTCGGCATCAACGTGCCGATCCCGGTGCCCGTGGCGTACCACTCGTTCGGCGGCTGGAAGGACTCGCTGTTCGGCGACGCCAAGGCCTACGGCCCGCGCGGCTTCGACTTCTTCACGCAGGAGAAGGCGATCACCTCGCGCTGGCTCGACCCGAGCCACGGCGGCCTGAACCTCGGGTTCCCGCAGCACGACTGATCGACCGCGACTGCGGCCGGCTCCCGCGCGGGGCCGGCCGCATGCGATGATCTCGGCAAGGAAAGGACGTCCGTGAACGCGACCCCGCCGACGACGAGGAGCCTGGTCGGCTCAGCGGCGATCGCCCTGCTGGCCGTCGTGCTCGTGGGGTGCGCCCCGGCGGGCCCTGAGAAGAGCTCCACGCCATTGCCGAGCGTCTCCGCGACCGCGTCGGCCGAACCGTCGGATGACGCGACGTCGACCGACGGCGAGGAGTCGCCGCCGGCGGACGAGGCGCCGCCCCCGGCCGGCGACGGCAGCGTCCTGATCACCTGCTTCTATCCCGACGGTTCCGAGGTCGGCACGTTCAGCCGGCTCGAGGAGGCATGGGCGTCCACGAACTACGTCCGGATCGACAACTGCGAGGCGACCGCCTCCGGCGGCCTCGAGCTCTCGGAGGGGGAGCAGACCGTCGCCGACGTCGCAGTTGTGGATCTCCCCGACTCGGATCCGACGGAGGCCTACCTGGAGACGCTGGCCGCCTGCGTGCGGCTGAGTCCCGACGGGCTGGCCGCCGCGCCGACCTCGGTCCTCGACGCCACCACCCTGCTGTGCCCCGAGGCGCCGCACGCGGGCCTCATCCAGAACGAGCTGTCCGCCCGCGGATCCGGCTGACGCGTGGCGCGCCGGCGTTCGGCCGGGCCGATCACCCGAGGCGCTCAGCCGAGTTGCTCGATCAGCGCGTCGATGATCGCGGCCTCCACGCCCGCGGCGCCGGCCCGGAAGTGCGCGATCTGCGGGTAGATCGTCATGCTGCCGCCCGCGATTCCGGGTGAGTCGGGATCCCATCCGCCTTCGTAGCTGCCCCACGATGGCGCGAGCGGGAGCAGGAACTCGTTCGAGGGGATGTAGGAATTCGTCTCGTTGGCGTATCCACCGATCAGGAGTTCCTCGGCGCCGCCGTACCGCAGGCGGAAGTACGCGCCGTATCCGCTCACGAGCTCTCCGCCCACGAAGGCGAGCTGCAGGGCCGGGTCCCCCTCGATGCGCCAGACCTGCGACGGGTTCTGCACGCTCGTCGCGTAGGTCCCGGCGTCGATGCGTTCGATCATCGCGTCGGCGTGGCGCTGGTACCACGCGGGCAGGCCGAGGGGGTTCTGCGTCCGGATCACGAACGCGTCCCGCACGGCGGCGAGGTTGGCCGGCGTCTCGTCGATGTCGAGCGGCAGGGTCGCCTCGCGCAGGTCGGAGCTGATGGGACCCGTCAGCTCCCGGCCGGGCGACTCGGCGGCGTCGAGCACCGTGTAGCCGAGCGTGTTGCCATGGTCGTCGCGCAGGGGCCAGCTCGGCACACTCGCCACGCCCACCGGGTTCTGGTCGCCCGCGGGACCGGGGATGAACAGCGCGAAGGCGCCCGACTCGTCCTCGACGACGTCGCAGGCCTCGGCCGGCCAGTCGCCGTCCCAGAGCTCCTGGTACCCGGCGCTGACCGGATGGCATCCGTAGCTGAAGAGCACGGCCCGGAGCGTGCCGTCGGGGCGGCGTGCCGTGAGCACCGGCACGTCGGTCTCCACGGTCGGGAGGCCGACCCGGTTCATCGAGAAGCCTGCCGACGACACCCGGTACTCGAGCGTCACATCCGTGCGCGTCGCCGCCAGCGCCTCGGCCACGACGTCGACGATGCGGTCCTGCAGCCACGCCGTGTAGGCGTCGACGAACGCCAGCTCGGCCGGACCCATGTCGTACGTGATGATCGGATCGAGCGTGCGCCCGATCACCGGGCCGTTGTGCGTGTGGCTCGCGAGCAGCACCACGTCCGACGAGTCCCAGGCGGCGAGCTGCAGGAGCCGCGCGCGCACCGCGAGATGGACGGCGCGCGGGATACCCAGGATGTCGAGCGAGACGATGCCGAACGGCCGACCGTCGTCCCAGATGACCGCGCAGCGGGCGAGGAGCGGCTGCGAGTACGGATCGTCGCTCGACACCTCCCGTGGTCCGCTCTGCACGCCGTACCCGCCCATATACGGATTGACGCCGGGCAACGGAGTGATGTCCACCTTCGCCGTCGAGATCTTGAAGCCCATCGCGATCGCCCCCCAAGCTGAGCGCAGACCGGTCCCTCAGGGTGAAAGATAGTCCTCTCGGGGCGTGGCGGCACCCGTTGATCGTGTTGCGGCATCCGTCGATCGCGTCGCGGCGCCCGTC
>CBFGWW010000116.1:0-10049 GCA_965652625.1 uncultured Agromyces sp. | reverse complement strand
TGCCGGCACCCACTGCGTCAAGCCCTGTTTTCGGTCGTCCCCCCCGCCTAGCGTTGGAGATCCGACGGCAGGGGACGATGGGCGACCGGATGACGGGCACCGCGTGACCGTCGGGACGGGAGAACACCGAAGACGCCTGAGTGACGACTGAGGGGTCGCACCCAGGGCGGGGGAGCGGGTCGGATGACTGGGGGTCATCCGACCCGCGTGTTCCGTCTGCGCGTGAACGGCGCGTGACACCGGCCCGCCTCCTCCGCGAAAGCGTTCTCCCGCGTCACGCACGGACGGTCGAGCCGCCCCGCACGCCGATCCCGAGCGAAGTTCGCGTATCCGGACGCGTCGCCTATGCTGATGGGCATCCTTCCCCCAGGACGGGGGAACCCGTCCAGTGAGGGAAACGGCGGCGCCACGGCACCGTCCAGCTTGGAGTGTCCGTGGGGCGTCACAGCGTGAAGGCTCCGGCGAAGAGGCCGGGGCGCGCACTCATCCTTTCCATCGTCGCGGCGCTCGCGGTCGTCGGCATCGTGGCATCCGGCGTCTTCGTCTGGGTCGGCGGCTACCTGAACCCCCTGTTCGCCGCGGCCGACGCGGGCTGCGCGGGCAGTGAGCGGCTCGTCATCGTGGCCGACACGACGATCGCGCCGGCGCTCACCGACATCGCGAAGGACTTCGACGCGAACTCGGAGACCTGCGTGCAGACGAAGATCACCTCGCAGGACTCGGCCGACACGTCGGCGGTGCTGGCGTCGGGCGGCCTGGACGCCGACGCGTGGATCCCGGAGTCCGACGTGTGGGTGGACCGCATGACCGCCACCGCCGCCTCGTTGGGGCAGACCCCGCCCGAGGTGGAGGTGGGCGAGGCGGTCGCGGCGACGCCCGTCGTGTTCGCCGCACCGGCCACCAAGGCCGCCCAGATCGCGAGCGAGCCGGTGACCTGGAGCCGCGTGCTCGGCGGCGGCATGCCCACGATCCTGCCCGATCCCGAGGCGTCCTCGACCAGCCTCGCAGGGCTCCTCGCCCTGCGGGGGCACGCCTCGCCCGACGACCCGCGTCAGTTCGCGGGCGCCATGATCGAGCTCGGCAAGTCCATCCCCGCCTCGACGGGAGCGGCGTTCGCGGCGCTGGCCGCGGTGCAGCAGCCGAGCGTCGTGATCACGAGCGAGGCGCAGGTGGCGGCGTACAACCTCGAGGAGCCGGCGGAGACGCTCGTCGCGGCCTACCCGGCGGACGGCACCGTGCTGGTCGACTACCCGTTCGTGCGCCTCCCGGCGCCGTCCGACGACGAGGCCACCGCCGACGGCGCCGCGAACGCGACGAAGACCCGTGCCGAGCTGCTCACGGCCTTCGCAGAGGCGGCCCGCGATGCGACCGACCGGCTCGCAGCCGACGGCTTCCGGGCGTCCGACGGCACGGGCGCGATCGACGTCGCCGGCCTCGCCGCCGAGGGACCCGTCGGAGCCGCGACCGAGCTCGACGCCGCTGCGCAGCTCGAGATCCTCCGGGCATGGGCCGTGCTGACGCTCCGCTCGCGCATGCTCGCCGTCATCGACGTGTCGGGCTCGATGGAGGAGCCCGCCGAGAGCGGACTGCGGCGCATCGACATCTTCCAGCAGGCGGCGATCGGCGCCATGGAGAAGTTCTCGGGCGAGGTCGAGCTCGGCGTCTGGGTCTTCTCGACCGCGCGCAACGGCGACCTCGACTGGGAGGACCTGTCGCCCATCGCGCCGCTCGCCGACCAGGCGCACAAGGCCGAGATCGCCGGCATCATCCAGTCGCTGCCGGCCAGACTCGGCGGCGCCACCGGCCTCTACGACACGACCCTCGCGGCCGTGCAGCGCGTGCGGGAGTCGTACGACCCCGAGAAGGTGAACTCGGTGCTGCTCATCACCGACGGCCGGAACGAGGACGAGAACGGCATCGACCTCGACACGCTGCTCGGGGAGCTCGCCAAGATGGACGACCCGACGAAGCCGGTGCCGGTCATCATGATCGGCTTCGGTCCCGACACCGACCTCGCGGCGATGCAGCGCATCGCGCAGGCGACGAAGGGCGCGGCGTACTCCGCCTCGCGGCCCGAGGACCTCGGGACCGTGCTCGTCGACGCGCTCTCGCAGCGCACCTGCCGCCCGAACTGCGGCTGAACCGCCTCGCACACGACGACGGGCCCGGCGCGATGCCGGGCCCGTCGTCAGTTCGTGATCGGATGCCCCGTGGTCACGCCTCGGCGGATGCGGCCTCGAGCGCGGCGTCGTCGTGCGCACCGGCCGCCATGTCGGCGGGCTTGCGGACGAAGAACGCGCCGACGACCGCCGCGATCGAGATGATCGCGCCGACCATGAACGCCGTGCGCAGGCCGGCCGCCTGCGCCGCCTCGGCGGTCGCGCCCGTCACCGCGACGGAGGCCGTGACGGCCGCCATGACCGTGACGAACAGCGCGGTGCCGGCCGCGCCCGCGACCTGCTGCACGGTGCCGACGATCGCCGAGCCGTGCGAGTAGAACCGCGGCTCGACCGAGCCGAGCGCCGACGTGAACAGCGGCGTGAACATGAACGCGAGGCCGGCGGAGAGCACCACGTGCGCGACGAGCAGCAGCCATGGCGAGGTGGTCTCGGTGACCATCGTGAGCGACCAGAGCACGGCGCTCACCGCGATGGCGCCCGGCACGAGCAGCGGCGTCGGTCCGAACCGGTCGAACAGGCGGCCGACCGTCGGGCCGAGCAGGCCCATGAGCAGGCCGCCGGGCAGCAGCAGGAGCCCGGTGATGGCCGGCTCGAGGTGCAGCACGTCTTGGAGGTAGATCGGCAGCAGGATGATCGTGCCGAACAGCGCGGCCATCACGATGACCATGAGGCCGACCGAGATCGCGAAGTTGCGCGACCGGAACGTGCGCAGGTCGAGCAGCGCGCGGTCGCGACGCTGCAGGAGCAGCTGGCGGAGGATGAACGTCGCGATGCCGACGGCGCCCACGGCGAGCGAGATCCACATGGCGGCGGGGGAGCCCGTGCCCGAGACGACGCCGCCGACGAGGCTCAGGCCGTAGACCAGGCCGCCGAAGCCGAATGCCGAGAGGATCACCGAGAACACGTCGATCGGGATGACGCGCGGCTCGCTGACGTTCTCGACGCGACGGATGCCGATGACGAGCATGACCAGGGCGATCGGCAGCACGAGCCAGAACATGTACCGCCACGACAGGTAGGTGAGGATGAGGCCCGAGATCGTCGGCCCGATGGCGGGCGCCACCGAGATCACGGTCGAGACGCGACCCATGAAGCGGCCCCGGTCGGCCGGCGCCACGAGCGTCATGAGGGTGGTCATGAGCAGCGGCATCATGATGGCCGTGCCGCTCGCCTGCACGACGCGCGCGAGCAGCAGCACCTCGAATCCGGGCGCGAGCGCGGCGATCAGCGTGCCCGCGGAGAACAGGCTCATCGCGGCGATGAAGATCGGGCGCGTGGCGAACCGCTGCAGCAGGAAGCCCGTGATGGGGATGACGACCGCCATCGTGAGCATGAACGCCGTGGTGAGCCACTGCGCGGCCTCGATGGTGATGCCGAGGTCGGTGACGAGGTGCGGGATGGCGACGCCCATGATCGTCTCGTTGAGGATGACGACGAAGGCGGAGGCGAGGAGCAACCAGATCACGCGCGAGTTGCGCTTGCCGTGGAGGGCCTCGGCGTCGGTGTGGTGGGCGTGCTGGGCGTGGTGCGGAGCCGCGTCGCCGGCGGCGACGGGCTCGTTCTCGGTCAGGTCGGGAGCGGCGCGTTCGGTCAAGGAAAGGCGTCCAATCGATCTCGGCGCAGAGCGGCGCCGGAGGAGTTGCGTCGAATGTGAGAGACAACCCGCGCCGGATGCGGCGCTATTCCCGAATCGACGGATCGATCGGAACGTATGGAAACTCGCGCCAGGAGCTGGAGCGGGAGCGGGTTGCGAACGGAAACGGCGATGCGTCGCGCACGACGGGCGGTGTGCGCGGTGCGCGCGGACTACGGAGCGGGCGCGGGCCCGTCGGTCGGCGTGGCGTCGGGCAGCCACCCCTCGAGGAGCTCCTCTTCGGGAGCGACCTCGTCGTCGACCCGCGCGTCGGCGTCGCGCTCGGCGTCGTCGTCGTCGGCGGGGATGGCGGTGGGATCGGTCATGGCTTCACGATAGCGCGCACCACCGACACGGCCCGGGCGACGGCGGCCGCGGCATCCGCCACGTCGTGCTCGGTCGTCTCGGCGCCGAGCGTGAACCGCACGGCGGTCTGCGCGAGCTCGGCCGGCAGGCCGATCGCGGTGAGCACGTGCGACGGCTCGTCGCTGCCCGCCGCGCAGGCCGACCCGCTCGAGCAGATCACGCCGTCGCGCTCGAGCTCGAGCAGCACGGCCTCGCCGCTCGTGCCCGGGAAGACGTACGACACGGTGCCGGGCAGCCGGTGCACGGGATCGCCCGTGAGCACGGCGTCGGGCACCTCGGACGCGATGCGCGCGACGAGCTCGGACGCGAGCGCGCCGACGCGGGTCGCGGCATCCGCCCGCTCGGCCTCGGCGAGGCGCAGCGCGGTCGCGAACGCCACGGCGCCCGCCACGTTCTCGGTGCCCGAACGACGCCCGCGCTCCTGGCCGCCGCCGTGGACGACGGGCTCGAGGGGGATCCGGCCGCGCACGATCAGGGCGCCCGTGCCCTTGGGCGCCCCGACCTTGTGGCCCGCGAGCGAGAGCGCGTCGACGCCGAGCCCGTCGAGGCGGAGCGGCAGCCAGCCGGCCGCCTGCACGGCATCGGTGTGGAACCGCGCGCCCGACGCGTGCGCGAGCCCGGCGAGCTCGGCGACGGGCTGCACCGTGCCGATCTCGTTGTTCGCGAGCTGCACCGACACGAGCGCGGTGTCGGGGCGGATGACGCGCGCCAGCGCCTCGGGATGCACCAGGCCGCCCGGGTCGACCTCGACCTCGTCGACCGTGAAGCCGTGCACGCGCGCGAGGTATGCCGCGGACTCGAGCACCGCCTCGTGCTCGATGGGGGAGACGACGACGTGCCGGCCGCGCGGGTTCGCGAGCGCGATGCCCTTGATCGCGAGGTTGTCGGCCTCGGTGCCGCCGCTCGTGAACACGACGTCCCCGGGGCGGCATCCGACCACCGCGGCCACGTCGGCCCGCGCCGCCGCGAGCGCCCGGGATGCCTCGTCGCCCAGCCCGTGGTGGCTCGACGGGTTGCCGAACGACCCCGTGAGGTAGGGCCACATCGCCTCGAGCGCCTCCCGGCGCACGGGCGTGGTGGCGGCGTGGTCGAGGAAGATCACGGGGACACCTCGGGAGTGGGTGCGGTCGACGCGGCGGTCGCGGCATTCGACGGCGACGCCTCGATCACGACGTCGAGACCCAGATCGAGCGCCCGCGCCGAGTGCGTGAGCGCGCCGACCGAGATCACGTCGACGCCGGTGGCGGCGATCGCGGCGACGGTGTCGAGCGAGACGCCGCCGGACGCCTCGACCACGGCCCGTCCGCCGATGCGCTCGACGCCCGTGCGCAGGTCGTCGAGGGCGAAGTTGTCGAGCATGATCGTGTCGGCGCCGCCGGCGAGCACCGCGTCGAGCTGGTCGAGCCGGTCGACCTCGACCTCGAGGTGGGCGGTGTGCGGCATCCGCTCGCGCGCCTCGCGCAGCGCCGTCGCGAGGTCGCGGCCGCCGGCCGTGAGCACGGCGAGGTGGTTGTCCTTCGCCATGATCGCGTCGGACAGCGACCGGCGGTGGTTGCGGCCGCCGCCGTCGCGCACGGCCTGGCGCTCGAGGCTGCGCAGCCCGGGCGTGGTCTTGCGGGTGTCGACGATGCGGGCGCGCGTGCCCGCGACGGCCGCGACGTAGCTCGCGGTGAGCGTCGCGACGCCCGACATGCGCTGCACGAGGTTGAGCCCGACGCGCTCGGCCGTGAGGATGCCGCGGGCCGGCCCCGTGACGCGGGCGAGCACCGCGCCCGCCTCGAACGCGTCGCCGTCGGCGGCGAGGCGCTCGACGACGATGCGGGGGTCGGTGAGGCGGAACGCCGCCGCGAACACCTCGACGCCGCTCAGCACGCCCGGCTCGCGCGCGACGAGGTCGGCGGTCGCCGTCGCCTCCACCGGGATGAGCGTCTCGGACGTGAGGTCGCCCCAGGGGGCGTCCTCGTCGAGCGCGGCGGTGACGATGCGGTCGATCTCGCGGACGTCGGTCATCAGGCGGCCTCCTCGAGGGCGTGGGCGGCGACGGTCGGGGTCGTGTGCGTCGCCACGAGCGGCTCGACGGTCGCGGCATCCGGGTCGTCGGTGCGGAAGTGGGCGCCGACGCTCCCCGTCCGAGCGATCGCGGCAGCGACGGTCAGGCGCGCGAGGTCGAGCAGGTTGCGGTCCTCCGCGGTGCGGCGGTCGACGACCTCGGGCGCGCTCCACGCGTCGAGCGCAGCGGATGCCGCGGCGAGCCCCTCGCCCGAGCGCTCGAGTCCGGCGTGCTCCCACATGAGCGCCTGCAGCGCGCCACGGTCGACTTCCAGGCCGGCCTTCGCGGCTCCTGCCAGGTCATCGGATTCGGTGTCGACAGGCGACACGCCGTCCGCCGTGCCGGTGCCCGCGGCGTGTCGGGCCGGAACACCGAATCGCGAGACAGCATCCGCGCGTGCGGTGACGACGGTGGCCGCGGTGGCGCGGGCAGGCCACCGCTCCCCGAGCGCCCGAGCGGCGCGGTCGGCGAACACGGCGGCCTCGAGCAGCGAGTTCGACGCCAGCCGGTTCGCGCCGTGCACGCCGGTGCGCGCGCACTCGCCCACCGCGAAGAGCCCGGGCACCGTCGTGCGGCCGTCGAGGTCGGTGGCCACGCCGCCCATGGCGTAGTGCGCGGCGGGCGTGATCGGCACGGGCTGCGTTCCCCAGTCGAAGCCGGCCTCGTGGCACGCCGCGTCGATGCCGGGGAACCGCGCGGCGAGGAACTCCGAGCCGAGCGCGGTGGCGTCGAGGAGCGCGGGGCGTCCGTCCTGCTCGGCCATGCGCTTCCAGACGGCGCGGGCGACGACGTCGCGCGGGGCGAGCTCGGCTCGCGGGTCGACGTCGCGCATGAAGCGATCGCCGCGCTCGTCGACGAGCACCGCGCCCTCGCCGCGCACCGCCTCGGAGACGAGCGGCGTCCCCGGCGCCGCGAGCGCGGTCGGGTGGAACTGCACGAATTCGAGGTCGGCGACCTCGGCCCCCGCACGCCAGGCGGCGGCGACGCCGTCGCCGGTCGCCACGTCGGGGTTGGTCGTATGCCGATAGAGGCATCCGCTGCCGCCGGTGGCGAGCACGACGGCGTCGGCGCGCACCTCGGTGAAGCCGGATGCCGCGAGCAGGCGAGCCCCCACGACGCATCCGCCCTCGACGAGCAGGTCGACGAGCATGGTGTGCTCGTGTACGCGCACCGCCCGGCGGCGCACCGTGGCGACGAGCGCGGACTCGATCGCCGCACCCGTGCCGTCGCCGCCGGCGTGCAGGATGCGGGCGCGGGAATGCGCCGCCTCCAGGCCGCGCGCCAGGCCCGAGTCGCCGCGGTCGAAGGCGACGCCGAAGCGGATGAGGTCGCGCACGCGCGCCGGTCCCTCGTCGCACAGCACGCGCACGGCGGCGGGATCCGACAGGCCGGCTCCGGCCGCGATCGTGTCGGCGTAGTGGCGTTCGACCGAGTCGTCGGGGAACAGCGCCGCGGCGATGCCGCCCTGGGCGTGGCGCGTGCTGCCCTCGACGAGCGCGGCCTTCGTGACGACCTCGACCTCGTGGCCGGCGTCGGCGGCCTTCACCGCGGTCCACAGGCCGGCGATGCCGCCGCCGATCACGAGCACGCGCGCCATGGTCACGCTCCCGCCGGAACCGCGGCCGGCGGCTTCGCCGCGAGCATCCGCTCGAGGGCGAGCCGCGCCGGGTCGGCGACGTCATCGGGCACGGTGATGCGGTTGACGACCCGGCCCGCGACGAGCTCCTCGAGCACCCACGCGAGGTAGCCCGGGTGGATGCGGTACATCGTCGAGCACGGGCACACGACGGGGTCGAGGCAGAAGATGGCGTGCTCGGGGTGCTCCGCCGCGAGCCGCTGCACGAGGTTGATCTCGGTGCCGATCGCGAAGGTCGAGCCGGCGGGCGCCGCCGCGATGGCCTTCACGATGAAATCGGTCGAGCCCGCGGCATCCGCTGCGTCGACGACGGGCATCGGGCACTCGGGGTGCACGATGACCTGCACGCCGGGGTGCTCGCGCCGCGCCTGCTCGATCTGGTCGACCGTGAACCGGCGGTGCACCGAGCAGAACCCGTGCCACAGGATGACGCGGGCGTCGGCGAGCTCCTCGGCGGAGTTGCCGCCGAGCGCCTTGCGGGGGTTCCACATCGGCATCTGCTCGAGCGGCACGCCCATCGCCTTCGCGGTGTTGCGGCCGAGGTGCTGGTCGGGGAAGAACAGCACGCGCTGTCCGCGCTCGAACGCCCACTCGAGCACCGTGCGCGCGTTCGACGACGTGCAGACGATGCCGCCGTTGCGGCCGACGAAGCCCTTGAGCGCGGCCGACGAGTTCATGTACGTGACCGGGATGACCGGCACGCGGCCCTCGGCGTCGGTCGCGGCGAGGTCGCCGTAGACCTCCTCGAGCTGCTCCCAGCACTCCTCGACGCTCGACTCGTCGGCCATGTCGGCCATCGAGCAGCCGGCGGCGAGGTTCGGCAGGATGACCGCCTGCTCGGGCTTCGAGAGCAGGTCGGCGGTCTCGGCCATGAAGTGCACGCCGCAGAACACGATCGCCTCGGCATCGGGCTTCGTGAGCGCCGCGTTCGCGAGCTGGAACGAGTCGCCCACGAAGTCGGCGTGCTCGACGACCTCGTCTCGCTGGTAGAAGTGCCCGAGCACGACCACACGGTCGCCGAGCGCGGCCTTCGCAGCCCGGATGCGATCGTGCAGCTCGGCGTCGGACGCGCGGCGGTACTCGTCGGGCAGGGCGCCCTGGCGCGGCGAGCCCGTCGGGATGACGTCGCCCATCGACGCGCCGGGCCCGTAGCCCGCCGGCCCGCGGTCGAACTCCCACGGGCCCTTCGCGAGCTCGGGCGCGCAGGTGGAGCCGGCCGTCGAGCCCGTGGAGATGAGCCGGATCGAGCGGTCGACGGATGCCGCGAGCCGGACGTCGCGGGCGGGAGGCTGGACGATGGTCATGATCGGCTCCTCGTCGGGGTGGGTCGGTGGTGGGTCGGTGGTCGTGGGTCAGTGACGGGCGGGGTCGGGCGTGGCTGCCACCGCGGACGCCGTGTCGAAGCGGTAGAGCGCCGGCGGACGGTGGCGCGTGCCCGAGAGGCGCTCGCCGGTGTCGACGAGGGTGCCCGAGGCCTCCATGGTGCGGCGGAAGTTCGCGGGGTCGAGGCGCTTGCGGAGCACGACCTCGTGCACGGCGCGGAGCTCGGCAAGGGTGAACGTCTCGCCGAGGAACGCATGCGCGATGCGCGAGTACTCGAGCTTCGTGCGCAGCCGCCCCAGCGCGTAGTCGATGATCGCGCGGTGGTCGAACGCGAGGTCGGGAAGTTCGTCTTCATCGAACCACTGCACGTTCTCGTCGGACACGGCGCGCTCGACCTCGTCGGAGTGCACGAGCGCCCAGTACACGACCGAGACGACCCGCTCGTCGGGGGACCGGTCGACCGCGCCGAACGTGTAGAGCTGCTCGAGGTACTTCGGCGTGAGGCCGGTGGTCTCGGCGAGCGTGCGCGCCGCCGCGCCCTCGAGGGCTTCGTCGACGGGGAGCCAGCCGCCTGGCAGCGCCCACCGGCCGAGGCCCGGTTCGCGCAGTCGGCGCACCAGCGGCAGGCGCAGGCTCGGTCGCTCGGCGCCCTCGTCGGGGCTGAGCGCGAAGATCACGGTCGAGACGGCGAGGCGCGCCGGCGCGGCCGGGTCGTGCTGCTGCGGCATCCGGGCCCCTCATTCACTCGATGTCGGCTTCGAGTCACGATGACTCGAAGTGCTGGAGCCAGCTTACAGTCAATCTGACACGAACGCGAATTCCGTGACGTCGCCGAGCGACGACGGTGCGAGTGCAGGAAGA
>CBFGWW010000115.1:0-10113 GCA_965652625.1 uncultured Agromyces sp. | reverse complement strand
TCGGCAAGGTGCGCGACGTCCTCGTCGTGTACCGCAAGAACGACCCTCCGCGCGTCGTCGGACTCATCGTCGAGATCCCCGGCAAGCGGCGCGTGTTCGTGTCGATCGGGCGCGTCACGTCGATCGGCGGCGGCCAGATCATCACGACCGGGCTCATCAACCTGCGCCGCTTCGAGCAGCGGGGGGGCGAGGTGCGCGTGATCGCCGAGATGCTCGGCCGCAAGGTGGTGTTCAACGACGGCTCGGGCGAGGCGACCATCGAGGACGTCGCCATCGAGGAGCAGGAGCCCGGCGAGTGGGAGGTCGACCAGCTCTTCGTGCGCCGCCCGAAGACGAGCGCGTCGCCGTTCGCGAAGGGCCAGTCCGCCTACGTCACCTGGCGCGAGGTGCGCGAGCTCGCGCCGAAGGGCGAGGCGCAGTCGGCGGAGCAGCTCATCGCCACCTACTCCGAGCTGAAGCCCGCCGACCTCGCGAACACGCTGCTCGACCTGCCGGCCCAGCGCCGGCAGGAGGTCGCCGAGGAGCTCTCCGACGACCGGCTCGCCGACGTGCTGGAAGAGATGCCCGAGTCCGACCAGGTCGACATCCTGGCCCGGCTCGGCGACGACCGCGCGGCCGACGTGCTCGACCACATGCAGCCCGACGACGCCGCCGACCTCATCGCGCAGCTGCCCGAAGAGCGCGGCGAGCACCTGCTCGAGCTCATGGAGCCCGAGGAGGCCGACGACGTGCGCTTCCTCCTCTCCTACGGGCCCGACACCGCGGGCGGCCTCATGACGACCGAGCCGATCATCGTGTCGGCCGACGCGACCGTCGCGGAGGGGCTCGCGCTCATCCGCCGGCACGACCTGCCGCCGGCCCTCGGCGCCGCGGTCTGCGTCACGCTGCCGCCCTACGAGCCGCCCACCGGTCGCTTCCTCGGCATGGTGCACTTCCAGCGGATGCTGCGCTATCCGCCGCACGAGCGCATGGGCACCCTCATCGACCAGGGCCTCGAGCCCGTGACCGCCGACACCTCCGCCGCCGAGGTCAGCCGCATCCTCGCGAGCTACGACCTCGTCTCGGTGCCGGTCGTCGACGAGAAGCATCGACTCGTCGGGGTGGTGACCATTGACGACGTGCTCGACTACCTCCTGCCCGATGACTGGCGAAGTCATCCCGAGGAGACCGAGGTGGGCCGCCGCGCCGCGGCGCGCGCCCAGCTGACCACCGGAAGCATCCCGATCCCGAACGGAAGGAGGGCAGGAGATGGCACGCGTTGACGTCGAGGACCGCCGGTTCGACACCCCGAAAGGCATCCGCCGATCTGCGCCCTTCCGCGGGACCGGCGACAACGACCGCTTCGGCCGATTCACCGAGTGGGTCGCGCGCGGAATGGGCACTCCGGGCTTCCTGCTCGGGCTCTCGGTGTTCGCCATCACCTGGATGGCGTGGAACACGTTCGCGCCCGAGCCGTGGCGCTTCGACTCGATCGCGATCGGCTTCACGGCCCTGACGCTCGTGCTCTCGCTGCAGGCCTCGTACGCCGCGCCGCTCATCCTGCTCGCGCAGAACCGGCAGGACGACCGCGACCGCGTGCAGATCGAGCAGGACCGCCAGCGCGCCGAGCGCAACCTCGCCGACACCGAGTACCTCGCCCGCGAGGTCGTGGCCCTGCGCCTGGCCGTGCGCGACCTGGCGTCGCGCGACTTCATCCGCGCCGAGCTGAAGGCGGTGCTCGAGGAGCTCGACCGGCGCGACGAGGAGGAACGCGAGCATGCCGCGTCCTGACCTCGAGGCGTCGGTGCGCGCGGCGCTCGGGTCGGTGATCGACCCCGAGATCCGCAAGCCCATCACCGAGCTCGACATGGTCGACTCGGTCACGGCGGGCGACGACGGTCGCGTGCACGTGGGCATCCGGCTCACGATCGTCGGATGCCCCGCCTCCGACCGCATCGAACGCGACGTGCGGCAGGCGGCCGAGGCCGTCGCCGGAGCCGGCAACGCCGACGTGACCCTCTCGGTCATGACGCCCGAGCAGCGCGCGGCGCTCACCGAGCGCCTCCGCGGCGGGCGTGCCGCGCGCGGCAATCCGTTCGGGCCGGGCAGCCTCACGCGCGTCATCGCGATCACGAGCGGCAAGGGCGGCGTCGGCAAGTCGACGCTCACCGCGAACCTCGCCGTCGCGCTCGCGGCGCGGGGCCTCTCGGTCGGGCTCGTCGACGCCGACGTGCACGGCTTCTCGATCCCCGGCCTGCTCGGCCTCGTCGACGAGCACGGCAACGCCGCGCGCCCGACGCGGGTCGACGAGATGATCCTGCCGCCCGTCGCGCACGGCGTGAAGGTGATCTCGATCGGCATGTTCGTCGAGCCGACCGAGCCCGGCGGGCGCGCCTCGTCGGTCGCCGTGGCCTGGCGGGGGCCGATGCTGCACCGCACGCTGTCGCAGTTCCTCACCGACGTGTACTTCGGCGACCTCGACGTGCTGCTCGTCGACCTGCCGCCCGGCACGGGCGACGTGGCGATCTCGCTGGGCCAGCTGCTGCCGAACGCGGAGGTCGTGGTCGTCACGACGCCGCAGCCGGCGGCCGCCGACGTGGCCGAGCGCTCGGGCGTCGTCGCCCGCCAGACCGGCCAGCGGATCGTCGGCGTGGTCGAGAACATGGCGGGCTTCGCCGGCCCCGACGGCATGGTCGAGCTGTTCGGCTCGGGCGGCGGCGCGATCGTCGCCGAGCGCCTCTCGGAAGGCCGGCCGTCGCCGGTCCCGCTCCTCGCGAGCGTCCCGCTGAGCATCGCGCTGCGCCAGGGCGGCGACGCCGGCGTGCCCGTCGTGGTCGCCGCGCCCGACGATCCGGCCGCCCGCGCGATCGAGGACGTCGCTGCGCGACTCGCGGCGCTGCCCCGCTCCCTCGGCGGCCGTCGCCTCGACGTCACGGTGCGGTGAACCGGTGAGTCGGCGTCGCCCTGAGCCCGCCGACGGGATGCCGCACCCCCGCGCCCTCCGCTCGCTCGCGCACGTCGGCGCCCTCGCGACCGCGGCGGCCCTGCTCGCGGGGTGCTCGGCACCCGGCGCCCCGGCCGAGGAGCCGCTGCCCGACGGACTCGCCGTCGCCATCCAGCAGGGCCGCCTCGACGTCGTGAACGGCCGGCTCGTGGTGCGCTTCGAGAACACGGGCGACGAGTCGGTCACGGTCGAGGGATTCGCCGTCGAGACGCCGACGCTCGCCGACGGCCTCGAGCGCACGACGCCGTTCGAGCTCGCAGCCGACGACGCGATCGCGATCCGGCTCGACCTGCCCGAGAGCCGGTGCGACGCCGAACCCGGCCCGGTCGTCGTGCACGTGACGGCCCGAACGGCGTCGGGCACGGAGGCCGCGGGCGACCTCACCGCCGAGGACCCGTTCGACACGGTCGCGCGCGTGAACGCTGAAGACTGCCTGGCCGAGTCGGTCGCCGACGTGGCGGCGATCGTGCTGCCGGAGCACCTGCGCTCGACGGGCAGCGGCCCCGACCGGCGCGCGTTCATCGACGTGACGATCGAGCCCGTGGCATCCGGCGACACGACCATGCGCATCGACCGGGTCTACGGCACCACGCTGCTGAACGCCGAGGACGGCATCGACTGGACGCTCGGCGTCGACGTCGCGGCCGGCGACCCACCCCTCGTGCTCACGCTCCCGGTGCGGCCGGCGCGCTGCGACGCGCACGCGATCGCCGACGACAAGCGCGGCACGATCCTGCCCTTCGAGATCGCGACGGGCGACGGCCGGGCGGGTCGGCTCGACGTGCCGAGCGACCCCGGGCTGAAGGCCGAGCTCTACGCGTACTACGCCGAGCGCTGCGGGCTGGAGGCACCGACCGGGTAGACCCCCCGGAGAGGTCCGTCGACGCGGCGACGCGGTCGGACTAGCATGCGACGCATGACCGACGCACCGCAGTCGACCGGACCCGCCGCCTCGGGATCGAAGGGCGGCGGCTGGTTCTCCGACCTGCCCGAGTGGGCGCGCTGGGCGATCCCGGTCATGCTCGTCTTCCTCGGTGTGGGCCTCATCGCGACGTTCCTCCGCTACACGGGCGGCGGGTCATCCGACCCCGAGTCGCAGGTGCAGTCGCTGTGCGTGACGGCCGTGTAGGACGACCTCGACGCCCGCGGCGACACCGTCGAGGACCTGCCGCTGTTCTCCGACGTCGAGCAGGTCGACGACGCCGAGTACCGCACCCAGGGGTCTGTGACCTACGACGAGGACGGCGAGAGCCAGGAGCGCACGGTCCGCTGCGTCGTGCGGGTCGACGAGGACGGCACGATGCAGGTCGCGAGCGTCCGGTTCGGCGGCTGAGCAGCGTCGGCCGACCGAGTCCGTCGGCACAGCCCAGCTCGCGGGGTGCGTTTCGACGCCCGAGTCCCGTTCAGTCGGACGCCACGGGCCGCGGCTCGACCACGCGCGCGAGCAGCTCGACGAGCAACCGCTCGGTGAGCGGTCGGGGCAGCGCCTCGACGAGCGCGAGCACCGGCGCGAGCCGATCGGGCAGCGCCCCCGACGCACGGGCCCCGCCGAGCAGGCCGAGCGCGGCGAGCAGCGACGCGGCCGCCTCGCTGTCGAGGCCGGTGCTGGCCGCCGCGAGCGCCTCCGCCCCGCCGGGCAGCCGCGCGGCGAGGCCGGCGAGGAGCTCGCCGCCGTCGAGCGCCGCCGCGCCGCGCACCGCGTCGGCTGCCGTCGCGAGCGCCGCCGACAGTTCGGGCAGCACCGACTCGGTCACGGGCGTGATCGTGAGGTGCGTCGTATGCGGCAGCCGCGGGCCGTCGGCCTGCACGAGGCCGGGCTGCAGCTGCAGGTGCCAGCCGGCCGTGCGCGCGGCATCGGCCCAGTGGTGCGGATCGACGCGCCGATCGGCCGCGACCCGCTCGTCGGTCGCGACCGCGAGCAGCGGACCCGTCGGATCGCCCACGACCCGGAGCCCCTCGATGCCGTCGATGAGGGCGCGCAGGGCGGCCGTCGCCCGCGCGGCGCGGCCCGTCAGCTCGACGAATCCGGGCTCGCCGAGCGCCTGGACGATCGCCCACGATGCCGCGAGCGGGCCGGCGGGCCGGGAGCCAGCGAGCGTCGGGTTGACGACCGGGTAGCCGGGCCACGCCGTCGTCGCGAAGTACTGCCGGCGCTGGCGGTCGCGTCCACGCGTGAGCAGCACCGAGACGCCCTTCGGAGCGTAGCCGTACTTGTGCAGGTCGGCGGAGAGGCTCGTCACGCCCGGCACCGCGAAGTCCCACGCGGGCAGCTCGTCGGGCCAGAACGCGAGGGCGAATCCGCCGATGCACGCGTCGACGTGCAGCGCGATGTGGCGGGCGGCGCAGACGGCCGCCACGTCGGCGACCGGGTCGAGCGTCGCGAACGGGTACGACGGCGCGCTCACGACCACGAGCGCCACGTCGTCGCCGAGCCGCTCCTCGATCTCCTCGACGCGCGGGGCGCCGGTCGCCGGGTCGACGGGGACGAGGTCGAGGTCGAGGCCGAGCAGCTCCGCCGCCTTGTGGAACGCCGCGTGCACCGTGACGGGAGCGACGAGCCGCGGCGTGCGCGACGTGCCGACCCGGGCCGCCCGCCAGGCATCGCGGGCCGTCTTCACCGCGAGCACGCAGCTCTCGGTGCCCCCCGAGGTCACCGAGCCGACGACGACGTCGGCGTCCGCGGAATCGCCCGCGGCATCGGCCTCGCCGTGGAAGACGCGGCGCGCGAAGCCGACGACGGCCGACTCCATCGCGGCGACCGACGTGAACGTGGTCGGGTCGAGCCCGTTCACGGGCTGCACGAGTCGGGCCGCCTCGCCCGCCAGCTCGTCGAGCGCGTGCTCGCCTGAGTCGTAGACGTACGAGAGCACGCGTCCGCCGTGTGTGGGCGCATCGGCGGCGCGGAGCGACTCGAGCTCGGCGATGACCTCGGCGGGGTCGCGCCGGAACACGCTCACAGGGCCACCGCCCGGAGCGCGGCATCCGCCTCGATGTCGTGCTTGCGGAGCGGGTAGCGCCCGATCGGCACGAGACTCAGCAGCACGAGCGCCGCGGGCAGGAGGCTGAAGCTGACGACGATGCCGACGACGGCCGCGGCGGGCTGCTCCACCACCGTCGAGCCGGCCGACTCGACGTAGCCCGTGACCGCCAGGGCGATCGTGAGCAGCGTCGCGCCGAGGGCCATCCCGGCGGTCTCGCCAGCCGTCCAGACGCCGCCGAAGCTCCCGGCGCGGCCCTCGCCGTGCTGCCGCGCGTCGTGCGAGATCACGTCGGGCAGCATGGCCATCGGCAGCGACTGCATGCCGGCGTAGGCGGCCCCGGCGAGCGCGACGGGCGCGTACACCCACGCGCCGGGCGCCCAGAGCATGCCCACGAGCGAGGCCGCGGCCACGGCGAAGAGCACGCTCGCGATCGCGAAGCCGCGCTCCTTGCCGACGCGGCGGGCCACCTGCTGCCAGACCGGCGCGCAGAGCACGGCCGGCGCGATGAGCGCGACGAACAGGAACGTGACGGCGCTCTCGTCGTGCAGCACCCAGGTCGCGACGAACTGGGCGCCCGCGAGCATGACGCCGGTCGCCAGGCCCTGCAGCACGAAGGCCGCGAGCAGGTCGCGGAACGGGCGGCTGCGACCGAGCGCCGCGAAGCCCTCGGCGTACCCGGCGCGCAGGCTCCGCGACTGGTGCTCGCCCGTCGGAGCACCGCGGGCCGCGGTGAAGGAGGCCACGAGCATGCCCGCACCGATCGCGACGCCGGCCACGATCGCCATCACGAGGTAGCCGACGTGCTCGTCGGCGAATGCGGCGCGGACCTCGGGGCCGCCGGCGCCGAACAGCAGGATCGCGACCGTCAGCACCACCACGCGCCAGGTGAGCAGTCGCGTGCGGGCGTCGTAGTCGCTCGTGAGCTCGGCCGGCAGCGCGATGTACGGCACCTGGAACAGGCTGAAGGCCGTCGCGGTCGCGAGGAACGCGACGAACACCCAGGTGCCGGATGCCGCGGGATCGAGCCCGGCCGGCACCGCGAACGTGAGCACGAAGCCCACGGGCAGCGCGATCGCGCCCACGACCATCCACGTGCGCCGGGTGCCGGTGCGCGCGAGCGCCCGGTCGCTGCGTTCGCCGATCCACGGATCGATCACGACGTCCCACACCTTCGCGGCGGTCACGACGAGGCCGGCCACGAGCGCGGCCACGCCGAGGGTGTCGGTCAGGTAGTACACGAGCACGAGGCCGGGCAGCGTCGCGAACCCGCCGGTGCCGATCGAGCCGATCGCATACCGGGTCACGACGCCGCGGGACAGGGATCGCTCCGGTGCGGTCATGGAGGCAGTGTACTCATCGAGCGGCGAAGTGGGACAACTGACCTAGACTGTCGCTCATGCGTGCCACGATGGCCTCCCCCGACCTGTATCGGAGCCTCGCCGACGACGTCGTCGCGTCTGGGTCCGAGACCACCGCCGTGCTCACCCCCTCCACCGGCGAGACCCTGCACGAGCTCCCCCGCTCGAGCGCCGACGACGTGCGCGACGCGGTCGCCCGCGCCCGCCTCGCGCAGCTGGCCTGGGCCCGGGCCGGGTTCGCCACCCGGCGCCGGATCCTCCTGCGAGCGAACGACCTGATCCTCGACCGGCGCGAGCAGCTGCTCGACCTCGTGCAGCTCGAGACGGGCAAGACCCGCGGCCAGGCGGTCGAGGAGGTCTACCAAGCGGCATCCGTCACTCGCTACAACGCGCTGTCCGCCCGTCGCGTGCTGCGGGGTCGCAGTCGCCGGGCCGGCGTCCCGCTCGCGATGACGACCCGCGTGCGTTACCGCCCGAAGGGCGTCGCCGGCGTCATCACCCCCTGGAACTACCCGCTCAGCCTCGCCGCGATGGACGTCGTGCCCGCCCTCGCCGCCGGCTGCGCGGTCGTGCAGAAGGCCGATGACCAGGCGGCCCTCACCGTGCTCGCCCTGCGACGCGCCTTCATCGACGCCGGAGTGCCGGAGGCACTGTGGGCGGTCGTCGCAGGTCCCGCCGACGAGGTCGGCGAGGCCCTCACCGATCACGTCGACTACATCTGCTTCACCGGGTCGACGGCGGTGGGCCGGCGGATCGCCGAGAAGGCCGGACGTCGCCTGGTGGGCGCCTCGCTCGAACTCGGTGGCAAGAACGCCGCGATCGTCCTCGACGACGTCGACCCCGAGCGCGCCGCGGCCGACGTGGCCTACGCGTGCTTCTCCTCGATGGGGCAGTTGTGCGTCTCGACCGAGCGGATCTACGTGCACCGGGCGATCGCCGGTCCGTTCACCAGGGCACTGGTCGACCGCATCGCGACGGCGAAGCTCGGCACGTCGCTCGACTTCGACTCGGATTTCGGCTCGCTGGCGACCGCCGGCCAACTCGAGCGCGTCGAAGGGCACCTCGAAGACGCCGTGGCGAAGGGCGCGACCGTCATCGCAGGCGGTCGCGCGCGCTCCGATCTCGGCGCGTGGGTCTTCGAGCCGACCGTGGTCACGGGGGTCACCCCCGACATGCGCATGTACGCCGAGGAGACGTTCGGCGCCCTGGCCTCGCTCTCCCTCGTCGACAGCGACGAGGAGGCGGTCATCGCGGCGAACGCGAGCGACTACGGGCTGAACGCGTCGGTGTTCACTCGATCGCGGCGGCGCGCGCGGCGCATCGCCGACGCGCTCGAGGCCGGGAGCATCAACGTGAACGAGGGCTACCGGGGATCGTTCGGCTCGGTCGACGCGCCGATGGGCGGCCTCAAGGCGTCAGGGCTCGGTCGCCGCAACGGACCCGAGGGCCTGCTGCGATTCGTCGAACCCATCACGGTCTCCCGAGCCACCGGTGTGATCCCTCTGCCGACCAGCGGACAGGACTTCGCCGTGCTGGCCGGGCCGTTCATGCTCCTCGCACGCGTGCTCCGCGCCATCCGACGGCGCTGACGGACCGCGGGGTCACGTCGCCTCGGAGTCGAACGGCGCGGCCTCGCCGGCGCCGAGCACCTCGCGCTTGCGCTTGTGCTGGAGGTAGGCGGAGTTCTCGTTGACCGCCGCGCGGGCGACGACGGGCTTCGGCGGTTCGGGCTCGGCGAACGGGTCGACGTCGGTCAGCGCCTCGCGGATGATGCGACGCGGGTCGTACTGCCGTGGGTCGAGCTTGCGCCAGTCGACGTCGTCGAAGTCGGGGCCCATCTCCTCCTTGACGCGGTCCTTCGCTCCGGTCGCCATGTCGCGCAGCGAGCGCACGAGACGGCCGAGCTGGGCGGCGTAGTGCGGGAGTCGCTCGGGCCCGAGCAGGAAGACGGCGATCACCCCGATGATGAGGAGCTTCTCGAACGTCAGACCGAACACCACTACAGGATAGTGGGCGGCGAGGCGTGTGTTCGCCGCATGCGCCGCGCCGTAGGCTTGGGGGTCGAGAGATCCCCGGGAGCCGCACGTGTCCGATCGAGACCTGAACTGGAAGTACGTCGACGAGTCGGTCGTCGAGTCCGACGCCATCGCGAAGGCCAGGCAGCAGTCCCTCGAACTCGGCATCGATCCCGTGTCGCCGGCCGTCGGCGCGCAGCTCGGCGTCATCGCCGCGACCGCGCGCGCCGAGTCGATCATCGAGGTGGGCACCGGCGTGGGCGTCTCGGGGTTGTGGATGCTGCAGACCGTCCGCACCGCGATGCTGACGTCGATCGACACCGAGAACGAGTACCAGCAGCACGCCCGTGAGCACTTCGCCGACGCCGGGATCGCTCCCGCGCGCGTGCGACTCATCGCCGGACGCGCGAGCGAGGTGCTCCCGCGCATGAACGAGAGCTCGTACGACGTCGTCGTCATCGACGCGGATGCCCCGTCGGTGATCGAGTACGTCGAGCACGGCCTGCGCCTGGCGAAGCCGTTCGGCTGCGTGCTCGTGGCCCGTGCCCTCTGGAAGGGTCGCGTGGCCGACCCGGCACGCCGGGACGACGCCGCGACCGCGTTCCGCGAGCTCATCTCGGAGCTCTCGGCGTCGACGGCCGTAGCGACGGCCGTCTCCCCTGCGGGAGACGGCCTGCTCCAGATCGTGAAGCTGGGAGCCTGACTCAGGCGGGGTTCACGACGCCGCCGAGGACGTCGTAGAGCTCCTTGGCCTCAGCGTCGTTCACCGAGACGAC
>CBFGWW010000114.1:0-10147 GCA_965652625.1 uncultured Agromyces sp. | reverse complement strand
CGCGCCTGCTCGACCGTCGAACCCGCCGAGCCGGTACCGGCACCGGCTCCGGTACCACCCGCCGCCTGCGCCCCCTCCGCCGCCGCGAGCAGGTCGAACGCGTCGGCCGATGCGGTCACGCCCGCGGCCGACGAGTGGAACGCCGCGCCGACGTTCCGCAGCGGCAGGAACACCTCGGGCGCGAGCACCAGCACGAAGAGCCCGGGCAGCAGCGTCAGGTCGCCCCCGACGAGCCGCAGCCCGATCGAGACGGCGACGAGCGCGACCGAGAGGCTCGCCGCGAGCTCGAGCGTGAAGCCCGAGAGGAACGTGATCCGCAGCACCTTCATGGTGCCGCGACGGTGGTCGTCGGTGATGCGGCGGATGCGGGTGGTCTGCCGCTCGGCGCGGCCGAACACGACGAGCGTCGACAGGCCGCCGACGACTTCGAGGAATCCCCGGGAGAGCGCCGCGAGGCTGTCCCACTGCCGCCGCTGCACCGCGGACGTCGCCATGCCGATGAGCGCCATGAAGACCGGGATGAGCGGCAGCACGATCACGAGGATGAGCCCCGAGAGCGGGTCGGCCAGCCACGCGGCCACGATGAACGCGGGCGTCGCGATCACGGTGAGCACGAGCTGCGGCAGGTAGCGCCCGAAGTACTCGTCGAGGGCGTCGAGCCCCGGGCCGAGCAGCGTCGCGATGCGCGCGG
This sequence comes from uncultured Agromyces sp., assembly GCA_965652625.1. Taxonomy (GTDB): domain Bacteria; phylum Actinomycetota; class Actinomycetes; order Actinomycetales; family Microbacteriaceae; genus Agromyces. The sequence goes on along the minus strand of CBFGWW010000114.1, from coordinate 9,456 downwards.
TCGGGAATCCCGGCACACCGCCCGGGCGGCCCTCGACGGCGCGCAGCAGCTCGGCGCGCAGCTCCGCCTTCACGCGCGTGGCGCCGGCCGATCCGACGACGTCCCAGAGCCACGCCGCGCCGGCACGAGCGGATGCCGCGACGACCAGCACGGCGACGAGCTGCGACGCCTGCGACATCCGCATGCCGTCGATGAGGCCCGCGACGAGCGACGCCAGCGACCACGCGAACGCGATGACCGCCGCGGCCTGCACGACCGCGAGGGCCGCGCCGGCGACGAGGAACCATCGCGCCGCGTGCGAACGGCGGACGAGTCGGGGATCGAGCGGCTTCACGGGATCAGTGCACCGCAGCCTCGATCGAGGCGCGCGTGACGCGCTTGCGGAACACCCAGTAGGTCCAGCCCTGGTAGGCGAGCACGAGCGGCAGGAACACGACCGCCACCCAGCTCATGACCGTGAGCGTGTACGCCGAGCTCGACGCGTTCTCGATCGTGAGGCTGTTCGCCGGGTCGTTCGAGGCGGGCATCACGTCGGGGAACAGCGCGGCGAAGAGCGCCAGCACCGCCGTCGCGACCGTGACGGCGAGCAGCGTGAACGCGACGCCCTCGGCCCCGCGCAGGTTCGCGAGCCAGCCGCCGATGAGGGCGACGGCCGCGACCGCCGCGAGGATCCAGAACCAGGTGGTCCCGAATGCGAGCCCCGTCCAGAGCAGGAAGAGCGCCGCGACCACGATGGTGACCACGCCGGCGCGCGTCGCCAGTCGGCGTGCTCGCTCGCGGATGTCGCCCTCGGTCTTCAGCGAGACGAACACGACCCCGTGGGTGAAGAACAGCAGGAGCGTCGTGAGCCCGCCGAGCAGGGCGTACGGGTTGAGCAGGTCGAACAACGTGCCCGTGTAGTTGTGATCCGCGTCGAGCGGCACGCCCTGCACGATGTTCGCGAACGCGACGCCCCAGAGGAGCGCAGGCACGGCGGAGCCGACGACGATCATGCCGTCGAACCATCGCTTCCACCTCGACTCGGGCCGCTGGTGCCGGTACTCGAACGACACGCCGCGAGCGATGAGCGCGAGCAGGATGAGCAGCAGCGCGAGGTAGAACCCCGAGAACAGCGTCGCATACCACTCGGGGAACGCCGCGAACAGCGACGCGCCCGCCACGATGACCCAGGTCTCGTTGAGGTCCCACACGGGGCCGATCGTGTTGATGAGCACGCGGCGATCGGTGTCGTCCCTGCCGAGGAACGGCAGCGACATGCCGACGCCGAAGTCGAACCCGTCGAGCACGAAGTAGCCCACGAAGAGGAACGCGACGATCCAGAACCAGAGCTGTGCGAGATCCATGTCGGCCGCCTCCTAGTACACCGTGGTCGCCGGCTCGACCCGGCCGGTCTCGGGGTCGGGCTCGCCCACCTCGGGCGGCCCCTTCTTGATGGCGCGGATCACGAGGCGCACCTCCACCACCGCGAGCGCACCGTAGATCAGCGTGAACGCGACGAGCGAGATGAGCACGTCGAGCCCGGTGACATTGGGCGACACCGCCGACTCGGTCCAGAGCAGGCTGAACACGATCCAGGGCTGCCGGCCCATCTCCGTGAAGATCCAGCCGACGATCATCGCCGCGAGCGAGAGGGGGAAGCTCCAGATCGCGACCTTCCAGATCCACGCCTGCTTCGGCATGCGCCCCCTGCGGGTGACCCACAGCCCGACGAGCGCGATGAGCACGTGCAGCATGCCGAGGCCGATCATCCAGCGGAACGACCAGTAGGTGACCCAGATGATCGGGGCGTAGTCGCCGGGACCGTAGAGGGCGGTGTACTGGGCCTGCAGGTCGTTGATGCCCTCCACGCATCCGTCGAAGCTGTGGGTCGACAGGAACGAGAGCAGGTACGGCACCCGGATCGAGAACAGCTCCGACGTGCCGTCGGGCGTGCCGAGGGTGAACAGCGAGAACGAGGCATCCGCACCGCAGACCGTGTCGTACGTGGCCTCGGCGGCCGCCATCTTCATCGGCTGCGTCGCCACCATCGCGAGGCTCAGCTGGTCGCCGAAGAAGGTCGTGAGGATCCCGGCGCCCACCATCGTCCAGAGGCCGAACTTCAGCGCGGGCCGCATGGTGTCGAGGTGCTGGTTGCGGGCGAGGTGCCAGGCCGCAGCACTGATCACGAGGCCCGACGACACCATGAACGACGCCGCGATGGTGTGCGGGAACGCGGCGAGTGCAACCGGGTTGGTGAGCAGCGCACCGATGTCGACGAGCTCCGCGCGCCCCTTCTCGGCGTTCATCTCGTAGCCGACCGGGTTCTGCATGAACGCGTTCGCCGCGATGATGAAGTACGCCGAGAGGATGCTGCCGATCGCGGTCGCCCAGATGGTGGCGAGGTGGAGCCCGCGCGGCAGCTTGTCCCAGCCGAAGATCCAGAGGCCGATGAACGTCGCCTCGAAGAAGAACGCGAGCAGCCCCTCGAGCGCGAGCGGGGCGCCGAACACGTCGCCCACGAAGCGGGAGTACTCCGACCAGTTCATGCCGAACTGGAACTCCTGCACGATGCCCGTGACCACGCCCATGGCGAAGTTGATGAGGAAGATCGTGCCGAAGAAGCGCGTGATGCGCAGGTACTCGGCCTTGCCGGTGCGGTACCACGCGGTCTGGAACACCGCGGTGGTGGTGGCGAGTCCGATCGTGATCGGGACGAAGAGGAAGTGGTAGACGGTGGTGAGGCCGAACTGCCACCTGGCGAGCAGTAACGGGTCGAGCAGTTCGTTCACGGATGCCCCTTTCGAAGCGCCGAGGTCCCAGGAGAGTTTTCTACACGTCGTAGATATTTCTTCTACGAAGCGTAGAACATTCCGGCCGTCGGCGGTAGTCTGGTGGCATGGCGAGTCTTGGCGAGTTGGAGCGCTCGGTGATGGAGGTGCTCTGGACCACCGACGGCGCACTCACCGCGAACGAGCTGCGCGACGCGCTCGCCGTGCGCGACGAGCCGGGTCGCACGGTGGCCACCACGACCGTGCTCACGGTGCTCTCGCGCCTCGAGCGCAAGGGATTCGTCGCCCGCACGCGCGACGTGCGACCGCACCGCTACCACGCGCTGCTCAGCCGTGAGGAGCACACCGCCGAGCTCATGCACGAGGTGCTCGACAAGGCCTCCGACCGCGACGCGGCCCTCGCCCGGTTCGTGAGCACCGCCACCGCGGGCGAGGCCGACACGCTGCGCCGCCTGCTCGACGAGCTCGCCCGCCGCTGACCATGCTCGCCGTCTCGGCGGTGCTCGGGATCCTCGCTCTCGCGCTCGCCTGGCCCGTGCCGGTGGCGCTCTCGCGCGCGGAGTGGCCTGCCCGGACGCCCGCCGCGGCCCTCGCCCTCTGGCAGGCGATCGCACTCGCCGGCGGCCTCTCGATGATCGGATGCCTCCTCGCGTACGGCTCGGCGCCCGAGGGCTCGCTGCCCGCCACCGTGGCCGCGCTCGCGCCCCACCTCCTCGACGGCCCGCTCCCGGCCGGATTCGGCGTCGCCGAGATCGCGGCGCTCACCCTCGCGGGTGCGGTCACGCTGCTGCTCCTGCTCAACCTCGCGCTCGTCGCCGTGCGCGCCGAGCGCGAGCGTCGCCGGCAGCACCAGCTCATCGACCTCCTCAGCGACCCGCTGCCCGGCGAGCCCCGCACGCGGGTCCTCGCGACGCCGGTGCCCCTCGCCTACTGCGTGCCGGGCATCCGCACCGCGACCGTGCTCACCGACGGCCTCATCGACGCCCTCTCCCCCGACGAGCTCGGCGCCGTGATCGTGCACGAGCGCACCCACCTCGAGCAGCTGCACCACCTCGTGCGCCTCGCGTTCCGCGCCTGGCACAGCGCCATCCCGTGGTTCCCCATCGCGAACCGCGCCGAGCGTTCGGTCGTGACGCTCACCGAGATGCTCGCCGACGACGGCGCGCGCCGCGCCAAGGGCGACGAGGCGCTGCGACGCGCCCTCGAGCGCGTGGGCAACGCGGGCGAGTCCGCGTCGTTCCCGGATGCCGCGACGGGAGCCGATCCCGACTCGGCGATGCTCGCCGCCCGCCTCGGTCGGCTCGGCTCGGCTCCGGGCGGGTCCCGCGACGCACGCGGAGCGCGCGTCGCCGCACTCGCGGCATCCGTCGCGCTCGTCGCCGTCCCCCTGCTGGGGTATGCCGCGATCCTCGGAATCGTCCCGTAGGGTGACGCGCCGGGCGCGCGCCGTGGATACGCTCGAACGGTGAACGAGCTCCTCGACTGGATCCTCGACACGGTGCAGGCCGTGGACCCGGTCGTGCGCACGCTGCTCGCGGGGCTCGGCATCATGCTCGAGACGTCGGTGCTCATCGGCCTCGTCGTGCCCGGCGACACCATCGTGCTCGTCGCGTCGACCGCGGTCGACGGCGTCGGCGAGTACCTCGCCCTCGCGTTCGCCGTCATCGTGGGCGCACTCGTCGGCGAGAGCATCGGGTTCGCCCTCGGCCGCTGGTTCGGACCGCACATCCACGCCTCCCGGCTCGGACGGCGCATCGGCGACGAGAACTGGGCGCGCGCGCAGCGCTACCTCGACCGCCGCGGGGGGCCGGCGGTCTTCCTCTCCCGCTTCCTGCCCGTGCTGCACTCGCTCGTTCCGCTCACGGTCGGCATGAGCACCATGAGCTACCGCCGGTTCATGGCATGGACGGTGCCCGCCTGCGTGCTCTGGGCGTTCGCGTACGTCACGGTGGGCTGGCTCGCCGCCGGCAGCTATCGCGAGCTCAGTCGCGACCTGCACTGGGCGGGCTACATCTTCGTCGCGGTCATCGCGGTGTTCCTCCTCGGGGTGTGGGCGGCGAAGAAGCTCATCCTGCGCGTGGAGTCACGGCACATGGAGGCGCCCGCGACCGAAGGCGCCGCCGACGGGTCGGTGCCCGTCGGTGCCGACCGCGACGACGAAGGGCCGGACGCCGAAGCATCCGACCCCTCGCCTCGCGGATAGGACCGCTCGGACCGCCGCCCTAGAACAGCGACTGCTCCGAGAGCCAGTCGCTCGCGATCTGCTCGGCGGACTCCTGCTCGTTGACGCTCAGCGCGTTGAGCGCGACGAGGTCTTGGGCCGTCAGCGCCGCGCTGACCGTGTTGATGACGTCGGCGATCTCGTCGGTGACCTTCTCGCTCACGACCGGGACGACATTCGAGGCGAGGAAGAGTCCCTCGGGGTCCTCGAGCGTGACGAGGTCGTTCGCCGCGATGTTCGGGTCGGCGCTGTAGATGTTCACCATCTGCACCTGGTTGTCGACCAGCGCCTTCAGCGTGAGCGGGCCGCCGCTGTCCTCGATCGGCGTGAAGCCGACCTCGACGCCGTAGACCGACTTCAACCCCTCGGGTCCGTAAGGACGCGTCGCCAGCTCGGAGTTGCCGCCGAGCGTGATCGGCGTGGTGACGTTCTTCAGGTCGGCGAGGCTCGTGACGTCGTTCTCCTCCGAGAAGGTCTTCGTCACGTTGTACGAGTCCTGGTCGGTCGCCGGCGACTGGTCGAGCACGCGCAGCCCCTCGGGCAGCGACGTCTCGAGCTCGGCGTAGACGTCGTCGCTCGTGGTCGCCTCGGTATCGGGCACGTAGTACTGCAGCAGGTTGCCGGTGTACTCGGGGAAGACGTCGATCGAGCCGCCCTCGATCTCGGGGATGTAGACCTCGCGCTGGCCGATGCGGAACTGCCGGTCGACCGTGTAGCCGTTCTCCTCGAGCGCCTGCGCGTAGATCTCGGCGATGATCTCGTTGGAGTAGTAGTCCTGCGAGCCGACGACGAGCGTCTCGGACGTCGCCTCGCCCGTGGATCCGCCGTCGAGCGGATCGCCCGACGCACACCCTGCCAGGGCCACTGTCGCCCCGACCGCGACCGCTGCGAGCGCAACGAGCCGGCCTTTTCCTGCGGTCATGTTCGATTCCCTTCATTAATGGGTTACCCCAGTGGCGCTCAGAAGCCAGCCTGACCCTAACGGAGCTCGGTGGACCTCGCGGCCCGCACCCCGGCGGGCACCACGAGGCGCTGGATGATCGCGAAGCCCCCGTCGACGACGAGCGCGAGGATGATCACGAGGATGGAGCCGCCGAGCATCTCGGCGTAGTCGCGGGTCTTCAGCCCCTCGAAGATGAAGCGGCCGAGGCCCTCGTCGGCGATGTAGGCCGCGAGGGTCGCGGTCGCGATGATCTGCAGCGTGGCCGAGCGGATGCCGCCGACGACGATCGGCATGCCGAGGGGCAGCTCGACCTTGCCCACGATCTGGTCCTCGCGCATGCCCATCGCCCGCGCCGCGTCGATCGTGCGCCGGTCGACGGACTCGAATCCGGCGTAGGCGCCCGCGAGGAGCGGCGGGATCGCGAGGATGACGAGCGCGATGATCGGGGCGGCGAGGCCGATGCCCAGCCAGAGGCCGAAGAGGGTCAGCGCGCCGAGCGTGGGCAGCGCCCGCAGGCCCCCCGACACGCCCACGGCGAGGTTCTTGCCGCGACCCGTGTGGCCGACGATCCCGCCGAGGGGAAGCGCGATGACGGCGGCGATGACGAGTACGACCGCGGAGATCGCGAGGTGCTGGGCGATGCGGATGGGGATGCTGCCCGGCCCCGTCCAGTTCGCGGGATCGAGGATCCAGGCGATGCCCTCGAGGAACAGGTTCATGCGTCGGCCCGCTTCACGACGGGCACGGACGCCGATGAGCGACGCACCACCTCGCCCGCCCTGGTCCACGGCATGAGCATGCGGCCGAAGAGCACGGCGGCGCCGTCGAGCGCGAGCGCGAGCACGATGGTCATCACGATGCCGGTGGCGATCTCGACCTGGATGCCGCGCTGGAAGCCGTCGGTGAAGAGGCTGCCGAGGCTCGGCACGCCGATGACCGCGCCGACGGTCACGAGGCTCACCGTGCTCACGATCACGACGCGCAGGCCCGAGAGGAGCACCGGTCCGGCCAGCGGCAGGTCGACGCCCCAGAACCGGCCGCGCTCGGAGTACCCGACGGCGGTGGCCGACTGCCGCACCTCTGGCGCGACCGCGTCGAACGCGTCGGCGGCGGTGCGCACGAGCACGGCGATGCCGTAGAGGGTGAGGGCGATCACGAGGTTCAACGGCGATCGCAGGCTGAGTCCGGTGATCGGCGGCAGCGCGATGAAGAGCGCGAGCGACGGGATGGCGTAGAGCAGGCCGCACAGCGACAGCAGCACGCCCCTCGACCACTGGTATCGGTGCGCGAGCCACCCGATCGGGACGGAGATCACGAAGCTCAGTATGATCGCGGGCACCGACAATGCCAGGTGCACGAGCGTGAGCTCGCCGACGAGGTCGAGGTTGGACCAGAGCCAGTTCACGAGGCCAGGACCCCGGCCGGCCGGCCGTCGGCGTCCACGACCACGCTGCGGCCGTCCACGTCGGTCAGGCGAAGCGCCCGCTTGCCGCGGTCCGCGCCCACGAAGTCGGCGACGAACGCGTCGGCGGGGTGCGCGAGGATCTCGGCGGGTGACGCGGCCTGCGAGATCCGGCCGCCCTGCTGCATGATCACGACCTGGTCGCCGAGGAGGAACGCCTCGTCGATGTCGTGGGTCACGAACACGACGGTCTTGCCGAGCTCGCCCTGCAGGCGCAGGAGCTCCTGCTGGAGCTCGGCGCGCACGATGGGATCGACGGCCCCGAACGGCTCGTCCATGAGGAGGATGTTGGGATCGACCGCGAGCCCGCGCGCCACGCCGACGCGCTGCTGCTGGCCGCCCGAGAGCTGGCTCGGGTAGCGGTCGGCGAGCGAGCGGTCGAGCCCGACCGCCCGCTCGTACGCCTCCTTCTTGCGGGTGCCACGCAGCAGCGGAACGGTGGCGACGTTGTCGATCACCTTCCGGTGCGGCAGGAGGCCCGAGTTCTGCATGACGTAGCCGATGCCGCGACGCAGCTGCACCGGGTCGACCGTCGCGACGTTCCGGCCGTCGATGAGCACCTGGCCCGAGGTGGGGTCGACCATGCGGTTGATCATGCGCAGCAGGGTCGTCTTGCCCGACCCCGATGAGCCGACGAGCACCGTCGTCTTGTGCGGCGGGATGACGATGTCGACGTCCTCCACCGCGAGGGTGCCGTCGGGGTACTGCTTCGTGACACGGCGGAACTCGATCATGGCTGCCTCACTCCCGCGCGGGGCGGACGCCCCCGAGCCGGGGTTCAAGCCAAACATCATTCATGCCTGTAGGCAACGCGGGTGGCACGGCGGATCTTCCCGCTACGATGCCCGTCGCTCCGTGACGTCGCACGTCGGACGGCCCGACGAACCGACCCTCCGACGGCGCGACGGATCACGCCCGTCGGGGTGGGACGTGTGGTGCGGCGTCAGGCGGCCGAGCCGGCCATGCGCACCGCGCCGAGGTGCTCGGCGAGGTAGTCGTGCACGACGCGCTTCGCCTCGGCGAGGTAGCGCCGGTCGCCACCGGGCTCGCGCTCGTAGGCCCGGTTGATGAGCGCGTCGCCGAGCTCGAGGGCGACGCCGAGGCGGAACCGGAGCTCGGGATCTGACGACTGGTGGTCGAACTCCGCCTCGATGAGCTTCGCCATGCGGTGCGCGAATTCGGGCTCGGTGCCGTCGTCGGCGAGCTCCCGCTGTGCGGCGTGCACCACGCTGAACCCCGGCTCGTCGCCGTAGAGGGCGATCGAGGCGTCGAGGGCGACGTCGACGACGTCCCACCAGGTGCGCAGCTCGGTGTTCGCCATGTCCACGGCCACCCGCTCGCGGAACCGTCGCACCGAGCGCTCGCGGAGCGCGTGCAGCACGGCGACGCGGTCGGGGAAGTAGCGGTAGACCGTTCCGATCGACGCGCCGGCGCGCTCGGCGACCATCTGCGTCGTGAGTCGCTCGAAGCCGATCTCGTCGACGATCTCGGCCGCGGCGTCGAGCAGCGCATCCAGCCGCTGTGTGCTGCGTCGCTGCGTCGGCTCGGTGCGAACCACGCGCTTCCGGCTCGGATCGGCCCCGAGGAGCAGGTCGATATTCGGCACGGATCCTCCCTCTTGTGCGGCTCCACTCTACCTGCCGCACCACCCGATCCCCGACACGACGGGCGGGAGCCCGTTTTCCGACCCACCGGGGGCGCATGACAGACTGAGTGGATGCCGGTGAGCCCCCCGACCCCGGCCGGATCCAAGGAGCGCCAGGTCCGGCATCGCGCCGCGCGCGTCGAGGACTGGATCCACGACGTTCGCGAGCGGTGGGCGCGCCGTCGCGGCCATGTGCCGACGGTGGTCCCCTACACGGGCTACGGATCCACCGAGTGGGTCCGCGTGCTCTGCCGCGTGCTGCTCTCGAAGCCCATCGCGGCCGACGAGCCGTCGAAGCGCCGCCGCCGGCGGCGGGAGCAGGGCATCCGCGGCTGGCGCAGCTTCACGAGCGTGCCCGTGGGCGACGTGCCCGTGGTCATCGAGATCGGGGGTGAGCGGATCGAGGTGCTCGCCGAC
>CBFGWW010000113.1:0-10163 GCA_965652625.1 uncultured Agromyces sp. | reverse complement strand
ACGTCGCCCTCATGAAGGACCTCGGCCTGCAGACCTACCGGTTCTCGACTTCGTGGACGCGCGTGCGGCCCTACGGCGGGCCGGTGATCCCTACGGACGTCTCTTTCTACTCGCGTCTCGTCGACGAGCTGCTCGGCGCCGGCATCAAGCCGTGGCTCACGCTCTACCACTGGGACCTGCCGCAGGCGCTCGAGGAGCGCGGGGGCTGGGCGAACCGCGACACCGCTGAGCTGTTCCGCGACTACGCGCTCTCGGTGCACGACGCGCTCGGCGACCGGGTCGGCGTGTGGACGACACTCAACGAGCCCTGGTGCTCGTCGTTCCTCAGCTACACGGGCGGCGCGCACGCGCCGGGTCGGCAGGATGTCGCCGCCGGCCTCGCGGCGGGCCACCACCTGCTCCTCGCCCACGGGCTCGCGGTGCAGGCGCTGCGCGAGCGCGACCCCGGCCTCGAGCTCGGCATCACGCTGAACCTCGCCCCGGTGCATCCGGTCGACCCGTCGGATGCCGGCGACGTCGACGCCGCCCGCCGCATCGACGGGCAGTTCAACCGGTTCTTCCTCGACCCGATCTTCCGCGGGGCGTACGCCGACGACCTGCTCGCCGACGTCGGGCCGCTCGGACTCGACGCCGCGGTGCGACCGGGCGACCTCGAGGTCATCTCGACGCCGATCGACACGCTGGGCGTGAACTACTACCACGGCGAGCACGTCAGCGCCCGCCCCGCACCCGTCGAGCTGCGGGGCAGCGCGCCGACCGATCGGCCGACCCGCTCGCCGTTCCCGGCCGCCGACGGCGTGCACTGGCACCCGCAGGGCCTGCCGACGACGGCGATGGACTGGGAGGTCGAGCCCGACGGCCTGCGCGACCTGCTCGTGCGCGTGCATCGCGAGTACGCGGATGCCGCGGGCGTGAAGCTCTACGTCACCGAGAACGGCGCCGCGTACGACGACGTCGTCTCGACCGACGGCGCGGTGCACGACGGGGAGCGCGCGGAGTTCCTGCGCGGCCACCTCGGAGCCATCCTCGACGCGATCGACGAGGGCGCGCCCGTGCACGGCTACTTCTACTGGTCGCTGCTCGACAACTTCGAGTGGGCCTGGGGCTACGACAAGCGCTTCGGGCTCGTGCGGGTCGACTACGACACGCAGGAGCGCACCGTGAAGGACAGCGGGCTGGCGTACTCGGCGATCATCCGCGATCGGGCGCTGCCGGGTCGCTGACGCGGCATCCGACGGACTCGACTGCGACCCGCGTTGCAAGCCCGACGCGGAAGCCGCGCCACGGAAATAGACTGAACGACATGCAGGGGGGTGGTGGCATCAAGACACGACCCACCGCGCCGACCCTCGAGGAGGTCGCGCGCGAGGCCAACGTCTCCCGTGCGACCGTCAGCCGGGTCGTGAACGGCTCCCCGAAGGTCAGCCCCGACGTCGTCACCGCCGTGAACGCGGCGATCGCGAAGCTCAACTACGTGCCCAACCGTGCCGCGCGCTCGCTCGCGAGCCGTACGTCGGGGGCGATCGCCCTCATCGTGCCCGAGGACACCACCATGTTCTTCGGCGACCCGTACTTCGCGGCGATCGTGCAGGGCATCACCCGGCGGCTCGACGAGAGCGAGTTCCTCCTCAACCTGCTCGTCGCGTCGACGGATCCGAGCCACAAGACGCTGCGCTACCTGCGCTCGGGCGTCGTCGACGGCGCGCTCGTCATCTCGCACCACGAGGGCGACGACCTGCAGCGGGAGGCCGGGCTGGCGCTGCCGCTCGTGTTCGGCGGACGCCCGTCGCAGTCGGGCGATCACATCTTCGTCGACGTGGACAACGTCGAGGGCGGGGCGACGGGCACCTCGCACCTCGTCGACATCGGCCGGCGACGCATCGGCACGGTCTCGGGCCCGCTCGACATGCCCGCCGGCGTCGACCGGCTCGAGGGCTATCGTCGGGCGATGGATGCCGCGGGCATGCCGTCGGATGCGTACGAGGTGGCCGACTTCACCGCGGCCGGCGCGATGGAGGCGACCCGGCGCCTGCTCGATCGGTTCCCCGATCTCGACGGGCTCTTCGTGGCGAGCGACCTCATGGCGACGGGCGCGTTCGCCGCACTCGCCGAGCGCGGCCGCTCAGTGCCCGACGACATCGCGGTGGTCGGCTTCGACGACAGCCCGGCGGCGCTCTCGGGCCCGATGCCGCTGACGACCGTGCACCAGCCGTCGGAGCAGATGGGCTTCGAGATGGCGGACCTGCTGCTGCGGCACCTCGAGGGCGACCCCGACGTGCCGCACCGCAACATCATGCCGACGCACCTCGTGAAGCGCGCGTCGGCGTAGCGCCGCCACGGGATCGTCGGAGCCGCCGCGCGCGGCGACCGGGCAGCGCGATACGGTGACGGCATGACCGCCAGGCTGACGTGGCTCGACCTCGCGCGCGGGCTCGCGGTGATCTCGATGATCGTCGCGCACACGAGTCCGTGGGGCGGCATCCTGAACGCCAGCGAGTACGTGACCGCGCCGTGGTTCGCCATGCTGATCGGGCTCTCGCTGCTGCTCGCCTGGCAGAAATCCGCCGGGTGGGTCGTCTTCGTCTTCGGGAATGTGGCGCGCGGCGTGCTGCTGATCCTCCTCGGCGAATGGCTGCAGCTGCTGTACTGGCAGATCGACATCGTGCTGCAGACGCTCGGGCTGCTCATCATCGTGCTGGCGCCGATCGTGGCCCTGGTCGGGAACCGGCCGGCCGTGTGGGCGGGTCTCGGGCTCGTCATGGCGCTCGTGAGCCCGATCGTGATGGACGCGACCCGGCAGTGGCTCGGGCGAGGGACGGCGAATCCCTGGCTCGTGCAGCTCCTCGACCTGGCCGCCGCGGGTTCGCACTACCGGGTGTCGTCGTTCATCGCGATCTGCGCGATCGGCATGGCCGCCCTGCCGCTGCTCCTCCGAGAGCCGGCCGTCGCCGGGTGGCGGGGCGCCCTGACGACCGCCGGTCTCCTGGCCGGCGCGGCCGTGTTCTACGCGATCGGCCGGCTGGGTCCGTGGGGTGCCGCCGCCTACTCGGGCACCACGTTCGAGATCATCGGCGCCTCGCTGCTGAGCCTGTCCGCGACGTGGGCGTGCGCGTGGCTCGTCGCCGCACTGGGCGAACGACGCGTGCGCGCCTGGCTCGGCGCCGTCGTCGACACGGGACGCATGGCGCTGACGGCATACACGGTGCAGGTGCTCGCGCTCGCGCTGATCACGCGCTGGATCCTGGTCGATGCGAGCGACGACCACTGGGCGGTGCTGCTCGGCGTGATCGCGCTGTGCGTCGGGTTCAGCTGGGCGTGGCTGAAGGTGTTCGACATCGGCCCGCTGGAGTGGATCCTGCGCCTCCCGGCTCGCGCGATGGCCTCGAAGGCCGACCCACCAGCGCACACCGACGTGGCCGACGACGCCGACGCACCTCGGAGGCCGCCGCCGCCGTAGCAGCGGCGGGCGCGGGCGCGCGGCATCCGGTCAGCCGGCGGAGGCGGGCACGCCCACCTCGAAGCGCACGCCCGCGATGCCCGCGAAGCGCGCCCGCATGACGTCGATCGCCTCGGGGTTCTCGTCGACGAGCACGAACCGGCGGCCGAGGGTCGCGGCGACCGCGCCCGTCGTGCCCGATCCGGCGAAGAAGTCGAGCACCCAGTCGCCCTCCCGCGTGGACGCCTGCACGATGCGGCGCAGGATCCCCTCGGGCTTCTGCGTCGGGTAGCCCGTCTTCTCGCGGCCGGTCGGCGACACGATCGTGTGCCACCACACGTCGGTGGGCAGCTTGCCGAGCTCGGCCTTCTCGGGCGTCACGAGCCCCGGCGCCATGTACGGCTCGCGGTCGACCGCGGTCGAGTCGAACCAGTAGCGGTCGGGGTCCTTCACGTACACGAGGATCGTGTCGTGCTTCGTCGGCCAGCGACGCTTCGCCTTCGCGCCGTAGTCGTACGCCCAGACGATCTCGTTGAGGAAGCACTCGCGCCCGAACAGCGCGTCGAGCAGCACTTTCGCGTAGTGCGCCTCGCGGTAGTCGAGGTGCAGGTAGAGCGTGCCGTCGTCGGCGAGCAGCCGCCACGCCTCGGCGAGCCGGGGCTCGAGGAACGCCCAGTAGTCGTCGAACCGATCGTCGTAGCGCAGCAGGTCGCCGCGGATGCGCTCGTACCGCTTGCCGGCGAAGCCGGTGATGGTCCCGGATGCCGCGGGCGGCGCGGCATCCGACCCGGTCACCCGCACGTGGCGGGTGGACTGCCGCGCCTGCGATCGGCCGGTGTTGAACGGGGGATCGAGGTAGACGAGCGTGAAGTACCCGTCGGGCAGCAACGGCAGCACCGCGAGGTTGTCCGCGTGGATGATGCGGTCGGGGTCGTCGGATGCCACGGCCACCAGTCTGCCAGCGACGAAGGTGCGGCCGCTCAGTGCACGTGCACCCGCGCGGCGGCCGCGCCGCCGCCGACCGCGACCGGATCCTCGGCGGCCGGCGCCCCGACCACCTCCGCGACCGCACCCGCCGAGTGCACGACACGACCGCCCACGACGGTGACCTCGGCGTGCTCACCGAGCAGCCACGCGGGGTCGTGCTCGTTCCGGTACAGGTCGTCCGACCAGACCACGAGGTCGGCCTCCATGCCCGGCGCGAGCCTCCCGCGCGACGCCTCGAGATGCCACGCCCGTGCGCCCTGCACCGTGTACGCCTCGAGCGCGCGATCGAGGCCGACGCGCTCGTCGGCGGTCCACGCGTCACTCCCGTCGAGCCCCGCGCGGGTCGCCGCCGAGTAGAGCCCGACGAGCGGATCCATCTCGCCGACCTGCCAGTCGCTCGAGAAGGCGACGGTCGCGCCCGAGCGCAGCAGGCTGTCGAACCGCCAGGCGCGGCTCCAGCGCTCCTCGCCGACGTTCTCCATCCAGGTGCCCGCGACGAGGTCGGGCGAGCAGTGCCGCGGCTGCATCGCGGCGGTCACCCCGAGCGCGCGGAACCGCGGCAGGTCGTCGGGGTGCAGGCATTCGACATGCACGATGCCGTGGCGGCGATCATGCGTGCCGTTGACCCGGGCGGCGTGCTCGATGGCGTCGAGGGCGAGGCGGATGCCGCCGTCCCCCGTCGCGTGTGTGTGCGTCTGGAAGCCCATCCGGTCGAGCTCGCCGATGACGCCGACGAGCTCGCGGTCGGGATAGCTCGGCCGCCCTCGCACGCCCGGACGGTTCGCGTAGTCCTCGAGCATGAGGGCGGTGTGGGGTTCGATCACGTCGTCGGCGTAGAGCTTCAGCGGACCCAGGCGCAGCAGCCCCGCGGCATCCGGTGCGGCGGCGGCCCGGTCGACGGCGTCGCGCAGCCGGCGGCGGAACGCGGCATCCGCCCCCACCGGATGGAACAGCGCGGCGATCACGCGCGACGTGAGGGCGCCCTCGGCGAGCGCGCGCTCGAAGAGCGGCAGCTCGGCGAGCGGCACCTGCGGCTCGACGACGGTGGTGATGCCGAGCGCGGTCGCCATGCGCATGCTCGAGCGCAGCTTGCGGTAGCGGCGCTCGGGCGAGTACATCGGGATGTCGCGCTGGAGCGCCGCGAGCCCGGCGACGGTCATGGCGCTCGTGTAGAAGTCGGTCACCCAGCCGGTCGGCTCGCCGGTGACCGGGTCGCGTTCGGGCCGGCCCCAGGCGGGATCGCCGCCGTCGGCGATGCCGAGCGCACGCAGCGCGGCGCGATCGAGCCAGACGGAGTGCTGGTCGTAGGTCGTGACGAAGATCGGTCGCCCGGTCGTGTCGAGCCCGTCGAGGTCGGCCGCGTTCGGCCGGCGGCCCTCGACGACCGAGTAGACGGCGTTCTCGGCGCAGATCCACTCGAGGTCCGGCCGCCGTGCGGCGAACCCGGCGATGCGGCGACGCACCTCGGCGAGGTCATGGGCGCCCTCGAGCGAGACGGCGTCCTCGTCGAAGCCGAGCAGCAGGTGGTTGTGGCTGTCGATGATGCCGGGGGTCACCAGCCGGCCGTCGGCCTCGATGCGGCGGCTCGCGCTCGGAGCATCCGCCGCCGGCCCGACGTAGGCGATGCGGTCGTCGATGATGCCGACGGCCTCGGCCCACGGCGCCTCGGCGTCGAACGTGCGCACGCGGGCACCCGTGATCAGCGTGTCGAGCATCATGCCGAGAACTCCTCGTCGTCGTCGCCGTGCAGCAGGTGGAGCGCGGCGGGGCTGCGACGCAGGTACAGCGCGTAGTAGGCGAACCCGGCGGCGACGATGCCGAACGCGATGCCGAGGCTCAGCCACTGGCCGGGGTCGAGGATGCCGATCACGAAGATCGCCCCGATCGCGAGCAGGGCGATCGCCGGCGGCAGCGGCCAGAGCGGCATCCGGTAGCCGTTCGCAGCTGCGGATGCCGCGGCGGTCGCGCCGGTCGCGTCGGCGGATGCCGCGGCATCCGCCGCCTTCGTGCGTCGCACGGCGAACGCGGCCAGCGCGATGAAGCCGTAGCTGAACGCGAGGGTCGAGCCGGTGGCGTTCAGCAACACGTCGAACGGGATGAAGCACGCGGCGAGCGCGAGCACGCCCATGACGATCGTGGCGGCGACGGGCATCTTCGTGCGAGCCGACACCACGGCGAGCGGCCGTGCGATCGCGTCGGGCATCGCCCGGTCGCGGGCCGCGGCGAACAGGAGCCGGCCCGACTGCAGGGCGATCGCGATGATCGCGTTGACGATCGCGAGGGCGATCGCGATGAGCACGGCGACGGAGACGGCCTCGCCCGCGCTCGCCGAGAGGAACGACTCGACGGGCAGGGCCGCGCCGAAGAGGTCCTCGAGCGAGTCCGCACCCATGAGGATCGCGGTGAGCGGCACGAGCTCGGCGAGCACCGTGATGCCCGCGCTCCAGAGCACGGCCTTCGCGATCGCGCGGCGGGCGTCCTTCGTCTCCTCGGCGAAGTACACGGCGCCGCCGTAGCCGTTGTACGAGAAGATGCCCTGCGTGACGGCGAGCACGAGGCCGGCGATGCCGAGCGGTGCGAGTCCGCCCGTCGCGGCGTCGAGCGCCTGAGGGTCGAGCAGGTCGGTGATCGGCCTCTCGACGTGCACGAACCCGAGCAGCGCGAGCAGGGCGAGCGCCGCCATCTCCACGAAGAGGAATGCTCCCGTGACCCAGGCGTTGGTGCGGATGTTGAAGCACGCGGTCACCACGGCCAGGGCGATGACGATGAGCGCCGTCGCCAGCGGGTCGAGTCCCGCGACGGCGACGCCGAGGTAATCGGCGACCCCGAGCGCGAAGATCGCGACGATGAGCGGCAGGCTCACGAGGCCGATGAAGAACACGGCCGCGCCGGCCGCGGGTCCGAGCACCCGGCTGACGAGCGAGTAGTCGCCGCCGGCGATCGGATGCCGCGACGCGAGCTCCGCGTAGCAGAACGCGATGAGGATGCTGATGACGCCGGCGAGCAGGAAGCCCCAGAACACCCCAGTGCCATAGCCGGCGAGCGCGGCCCCGCCGAGGATGAACACGCTCGAGGCGGGCGAGATGCCCGAGAGCGTGATGAGGACGTTGCCGCCGACGCCGAGCGATCGCGAGAGGTGCGCGCCGTGCGTGGTGGTCGACGCCGTGTCGAGCGTCGGTGCTGGTCGGTTCGGTGCTGGTCGATTGGTGGCCATGGGAGGTCTTCCTCGGTCGGGGGTTGGAATGTCCCGCTTGAATTCTTCGACATCAGTGTCGAAGAATGCCGAGGAGTCTGACACGGCGGCTCGGGTAGTGTCAACACATGGCACGACCGAAGCGGCAGGAGGCGCGTCGTGCCGCGCTCATCGAGGCGACGTATGCCGCGGGGCGCATGCACGGGCTGCGGTCGCTCTCGCTCACGGATGTCGCGGAGCAGGCCGGGCTCAGCCGGGGCGCGGTGCTCTACTACTACGAGGACCTCGACGCCCTGCTCGTCGAGGCGCATGCCGCCGGCGTCGAGCGCTTCTGCGACGAGCGCGACCGGCTCGTCGCCGAGCTCGACGACCCGCGCGACCGGCTCGGTGCGGCCATCGCGGCCGGGCTCCCCACCGGACCCGACGACGCGCTCATGAGCCTGCTCTACGAGTTCGACGTGCTCGCCGGCAACTCCGAGCTGCACGACGAGCTCGTGCAGAACATGTACCTGCGCCAGCTCGCGACCTACCGCGGCATCCTCGCCGCCGGTCGCGAGGCGGGCGTCTTCTCACCGCGCCTCGGGGACGACGAGCTCGCGATGACCTTCGTCGCCCTCGAGGACGCGTACGGGCTGCACATCGTGGGCGGCAACGCGCTCATGACGGTCGATGTCGCCGCGGCGGCCATGCGCGCGGTCGCGCGCGACCTCGGCTGCCCGACGAGCAGCTGATCGGTCCTTCCCATCGGGCCGCGCTCGGCGTAGGTTGCGGAGCGGGGGTGGTCGCTGTGCGCACGCTCATCGTGGTGGAATCCATCTTCGGCAACACCGAGGCCATCGGTCGCGCGATCGCGGCCGGCATCGGCGGCGACGTCGAGGTGCTGGGCACGGATGCCGCGCCCGACCGCATCCCCGACGACGTCGACCTGGTCGTGGTCGGCGGTCCGACCCACGCGTTCTCGATGTCGACGCCCGCGACCCGCAAGTCGGCGAAGGAGCAGGGTGCCGAGGAGGTCCCGATCCGCGGCATCCGCGAGTGGCTCGACGGGCTGGCCACGCCGACGCGGCCGCCGCGGGTCGCGACGTTCGACACGCGCACGGTGTCGCCGCGGCTTCCGGGTTCGGCGGCGAAGAAGGCGATCAAGCACCTCGTGCGCCGCGGGATGCAGCCCATCGCGAAGCCCGAGACGTTCGGGGTGCACGGCTACTCGGGTCCGCTCGCCGACGGCGAGATCGCCCGGGCCCAGCAGTGGGGGCGAGAACTGGCGAAGTCACTCGGTGGTTGAGGAGCCCGCCGAGTCGGTTCAGCGGTGGTCGATGTCGAGCCGGATGCGACCGCGGAACCGGTCGGGATCGTCGTCGTCGGCGTCGTTCGCGGCGAACGCGATGCCCTTGTCGCCGTCGCCGGGCAGCGGCGCGGGCGCGGGGAGCCGGCTCTGGCGGTCGAGTTCGACCGCGGCCTCGTGCTTGCGCGGCGCGAACACCTCGTCGCCGATCATCATGATGCCGCCGCCGCCACCGCCACCGCGGCGGGTCTTGTCGGAGAGGTCGATCCATCCGAGCCGCACGGCGAGCACGCCGAACGCCACGACGAGCAGGGCGATGCCGACCCAGATCCACCAATCCACCCGGCGATTCTAGCGGGCCTTCGCTGAGCACTTTTCAGGAGTTGCGACTCCTCGGCGGTGACGACGCCCGGAATCCTCTCGAGGACGGCTCGAATCCGGGGGGCTGGTCCTGAGAAACGCGCAGCAGCAGCGGGCTGCTCAGGGCACGCGGTAGAGCCACTCCCGCGTCGAGAACTTCGACTCCACGAGGGCGTCGGCCTCGGCGCGCTCGTCGTCGGCGATCTGCCCGCGCGTCGCGCCGTAGAGGTCGGTGAACGTCTGCTTGAGGCTCTCGATGATCGCGCCGCGGCTGAGGCCCGTCTGCGAGCGCAGCGGGTCGACGCGCTTGGCCGCCGACGCGATGCCCTTGTCGCTGATCTTCTCGCGGCCGATGCGCAGCACCTCGAGCATCTTCTCGTTGTCGAGGTCGTACGCCATGGTGACGTGGTGCAGCACGCCGCCCGAGCCGAGGCGCTTCTGCGCGGCGCCGCCGATCTTGCCGAGCGGGCTCGCGATGTCGTTGAGCGGCTGGTAGGTCGCCTCGATGCCGATCGCGCGCAGGCCCTGCAGCACCCAGTCGTCGAGGAACGCGTACGAGTCGGCGAAGCTCATGCCCTGCACGAGCTCCGACGGCACGTAGAGCGAGTACGTCACGACGTTGCCGCGCTCCATCATCATCGCGCCGCCGCCCGAGATGCGGCGCACGACATCGAACCCGTAGCGCTCGGCGCCCTCGGGGTCGACCTCGTTCTTCACGGACTGGAAGCTGCCGATCACCACGGCCGACTCGTCCCACTCCCAGAAGCGCAGCGTGGGCTTGCGGCGGCCCTCGCCGACGCGCGTCGCGAGCACCTCGTCGAGCGCGAGGTGCAGCCGCGGCGGCACGGCGGGCTCGTGCACGATCTCCCACTCGTAGTTCGCCCAGCTCGTGGCATCCGTCA
>CBFGWW010000112.1:0-10170 GCA_965652625.1 uncultured Agromyces sp. | reverse complement strand
CGCATGATCCTCGATCGCCTCGACGCCGTGCCGGCCGCCGCCCCCATGCCCGACGACCTCGACCTGCTCTTCGGCGATCCCCACGAGCCCGGCCCCTTAGACCACGCCGCGATCGTCGCCTGCGACGAGGGCCGCCGCGTGAGCGACGTCGCAGTCGCGCTGCTCGACGAGTGGGATTCGGCGGCGGACGCCGTGCCGGTCGCCCTCGGCGGGCGCTGGAGCTCCACGGAGGGGCTCGTGGCCCGCTGGCGACCGGTCTTCCGCCGCGACCCGGCGCTCGGCCTCGCGCACGGGCTGTCGACGTTCGCGGCCGCACTGCCGGTCTGGATCGCGGGCGACGAGTCGCAGCGGACCGAGGTCGCGGCGCGCCTCCTGCGGGGCGAGCGCCTGGCGGGAGCGCCTCCCGGATTCGTCGCCGGTTCCCACGGCGCGGACGACGGCTGCGCCGCCGACCTCTACGGCGACCGGTGGCTCGTGCGCGGCGTGCAGCGCTTCGTCGACGACGCCGACCGCGCCGAGTCGATGCTCATCGTCGCCCGGACCGCCGCCGAGCCCGGACCGGGCAATCGTTCGCTGCTGCTCTGGAACGGGGATGCCGCGACCCGCCCCGCGGTCGACGTCTCGCGGCGCGTGGCGACCGGCGGCCTTCGCGGGCTGCGTGTCGGGACCGTGGAGTTCCACGACCTGCCCCTGCCCATCGACCGCACCATCGGAACCCGGGGAAGCGCCGACGCGACCATCGGCGCCGCAGCGCAGGTCACCCGCGCCGTGATCCCAGCCCTCGCGGTCGCGACGGTCGGCGCCTCGGTCGAGCTCGCCGTTCGCTACGGCGCGGAACGCTCGCTCTACGGCGGGTCGGTGCTCGACCTGCCGCAGTCCCGTGCGCTCCTGGCAGGTGCGGTTGCCGATCTCCTCCTGGCCGATGCGCTCGGCTCGGTTGCGGTGCGCGCCCTGCACGTCGCACCGAAGGGCTGCCGGGTGCTCACCGGGCTCTCGAGCGTGGTCGTCATGGAACTGCTGTCGTCGGCGATGCAGGACCTCTCCGTGCTCTTCGGTTCCACCTTCTACGCCCGGGTCGCGCCGTACGACCTGTTCGAGAAGCTCCTCCGCGACGTCGACGCGCTGGCCCTGCGCAACGGCGGCCCGGGCGAAGTCCTCGGCGCCGTTCTCGCCCACCTGCCCGCTTGGCTCGAACCCCCGCGCGACGCGAGCATCGATCCCGCCGTCTTCCGGCTGGGCGCGCCGCTGGATCCGATCCGTCTGAATCGGCTCGCGTCGCGGACGGTCTCGCGGGATCCGGTCGGCATCGCATTGCACGATCCGGCGGTGCGAGCAATGTTCCCGGCGGGAAGTGTCGAACTCGCGGCGCTCGAGCGCATCGCTGACGCGTTCACTGCGCTGCGCAGAGAGGCCGGCGCCCTCCCGCCGGAGCAGAGCGGCCCGGATGCCACGCCGTCGACGCTCTCCGTCGCGCGCCGCGTCGCACTTGCGCTCGCGGCTGCCGCGTTCACGGGCATCTGCGCCGAGGCCGGTGATGCGTCGGCGATGACGGATCCGACCGTCCGCGAGGCGTGCCTGCGCCGTGTGGAGGACCGGCTCGCGGGGCGAACGCGCATGCTCGAGCCCCACCTCATCGAGCGACTCGTGGTATTCGCCACGGATCGGACCGAACGCGGCATCCGACTCGACCTGTCGGCCGCCGACGTGACAGCGCCCTCACGGGCGGAGGAAGGAGACACCCTATGACCACCACGGATGCCGCGACGATCGAGACTTGGCTCGAGGGCCGCGTCGTCGCCTACGGGAGGGTCGGGGCCGATTCGTTCACGGCCGACACGCCCCTCGCGGAGCTCGGGCTCGACTCGGTGTACGCGCTGACCCTGTGCGGTGACATCGAGGACGCGTTCGACCTCGACGTCGACCCGACCATCGTCTGGGACCACCCGACGATCCGGTCCCTCGCGCACGGGATCTCGGGCCGCCTCGCAGCCGCTGGATGAACACGGCGACGACCGCGGGGGGCGCCCCATACGTCGAGGGCGTCACCGGCTCGGGCGTGCACTGGCGGATGGGGCCATGGCGAGCGGCGGGCGACGAGCGTCATCGGCGCCTCCTCGCGCACAGCTGGACCCGCGAGCTGATTGCGGAGCGGTTCGGCCTCGACTCGGCCCGCTTCGCACCCACCGCCCCAGGGCGCAAACCGCAACTGCTGGGATTGGACGGCGTGGACGTGAGCATCTCCCACGGCGACCACACGCTGCTCGTCGCCGTCGCCGCACACGGGCTGGTTGGCGTCGACGTCGAGGACGAGCCATTCGCGGCGTTCGAGCGGGCGACGCTCGTGCGCCGGATGTGTTCGCCCGCGGAGCGAGCCGACCTCGAAGCGGTGCCACTTGCGCTGCGGACGCGGGCCCTCGCCCGAGCATGGGTCCTCAAAGAGGCGACGTTGAAAGCGCGCGGCATTGGGCTCGCCGTAGATCCCCGGACCGTCTGTGTGGACGTCGCTGCCCTCGCGGTCGCTCGACCGACGGTCGGCCCCGAACGCGCGATCGTGCACGTTCTCGATCGTTCCGTCGTCATCGCGCACCCGTGAGCGTCCGAATAGACCCGTTCGACATTCATCGACCGAGGCCGCAGACGCTGAGGACCAACGCGCCGGCCACGTAAGAATCTGCCTCGGCTCACTCGATCATGGGGGTCCATACGCCCGCCGGGGCGCCCGTCACGGATCGGCGCCGGCTCGATGCGTGCGGCGGCGCGTGGTGCCAGATGGTGACGTCGGCGATGATGTCAGCGTGGAGTACGTGTCCAGGGTGCCCGGTCCGCCGCTGGACGGGCTGATCGACGACCTCTACTACCTGGAGGGCGCCCCGCCGTACTCCAGGTTGCTGCTGCCGGCAGCGCCCGCCCCCTTGCTCATCGTCAACCTCGGGGCGCCGTTCCTCATCCGCGCAGGCACCGACACAGAAGCCGTGGAGTATGCCGACGGCTGCGCGGTCGCCACGCCCACCCGAGCGTGGGAGTTCGGCTACCCCACCCCGACCCGGTCCGTGGGCGTCCACTTCAGGCCGTGGGGGCTGGCACCGTTCCTTCCGATGCCCGCCGCCGAGTTGTGCGACCGGCCGGCGACGGTGGAGCAGGTCTGGGGCCGGCCCACTGTCGCTGAGTTGCGACACCGAATGACCTCGGCGGACGGACCGCACGAGATGCTGACGTTGCTCGAGGAGGAACTGGTGGGACGGCTGCGCGCGATCGACGGCCTGGACATCGTCCGCCACTTGAGCAGCGCCATCGCGCAGACGGGCGGAGCAGTGCCGATCAGCGACCTCGGCGTGGCAGCCCGCGCGAGCAGCACGTACGTGGCGAAGCGGTTCAAGGAGGTCGTCGGCGTCACGCCGAAGCGCCTGGCGCGCAGCTACCGATTCACCTTCACCGTGTTGGCGATCGACGTGGCCGCACCGATCGACTGGGGCGATGTCGCCGCCCGCGCAGGCTATTTCGACCAGGCTCACTTCGTCCACGAGTTCCGGGAGTTCACCGGGCTCACGCCCACCCGGTATGTCGAGGTCCGACAACGCTTCCTCCGTGAACATCCCGACCATGCGCTGGAAGGCTGGCCGCTGCCAGCCGATTGATTTCTTACAAGAGCGACCACTCACGACACACGAGACTTGGGACTCCAACCGAGGAGGAACCCATGGGCAAGGTGGTCATGAATGCGTCGGTCTCGGTGGACGGCTTCATCGCGGCGGAGAACGACGATCCCGGTCCACTGTTCGAATGGCTGGTCAGCGGTGACGTGCCGCTGGACGACAGCGGGGTACTGAACGTGTCGCAGGCGTCCTACGACCACATCCGGCCGTACTGGGACGAGATCGGGGTGACGGTCGCCGGCCGCCACGTCTTCGACATCACGGACGGCTGGGATGGGACGCCTCCGAGCGGCGTCGACCACGTCATCGTGGTGACGCACCGGCCGGCGCCCGAGGGTTGGGACCCCGAGGCGCCGTTCCACTTCGTCGACGGCGTCGAGGCGGCGGTGGCCGAGGCGCAGGAGCTCGCGGGCGACCGCACTGTCGAGGTCGCCGCCGGCGACGTCGGCGGCCAGGCGCTCGCCGCAGGTCTGGTCGACGAGGTGCGCATGGACGTCGCGCCCGTCGTGCTCGGATCGGGCAAGCGCTACTTCGGATCGGTCGACGCGCAGCACCTGCTGGAAGACCCGGACGTCGTCGTTCAGGGCAACCGGGTGCTCCACCTGCGCTATCGCGTGCGCCGTCGACCGAGCTGAGCCCGACGAGCGAGCCTCGCACGGGCTCGGTGACCCGACGCGTCGGCACTGCCGCGGCATCCGGGATCGTGGAAGCATTGGGTCGTGAGTCGCTCATCGCCGCCACCGACCCTCGTCCGCGCGATCGTCGCGATCATCGCGGGGGCCGTCGCCGGAGCGGCGACCGCTCCCTTCCTGGGATACGTGGCCGGGTTCCTCGTCGGCTGGTCGGTGCTCGCCCTGACCAGCGTGGTCTGGGTGGTCGTCATGGTCTGGCCGATGGATGCGTCGCGGACCCGCGAGCACGCCCGAAGGGAGGACCCGGGGCGACGTCTCGCGCGACTCATCGCCCTCGTCGGGTCGCTCGTCGGGCTCGGCGCGGTCGCCGTCGTGCTGCTGCAGACCCGGAACAGGTCGGAGGTCGAGGCGTTCCTGCTCGCCGGGATCGCCGTGGTGAGCGTGGTCTCGTCGTGGGCGTTGGTCCAGGTCGACTACATGCTGCGGATCGCCGCCCGGTACTACGCCGATCCGGTCGGCGGGATCGACTTCAACCAGGACGAGGATCCGCAGTACACGGACTTCGTGTACTTCGCCGTCGGACTGGGGATGACCTACCAGGTCGCGGACACGAACGTCCGGACCAACGAGATACGACGGATCGTGATCGCGCAGACCCTGCTGGCCTACCTGTTCGGGTCGGTGATCCTCGCGAGCATCATCAACCTCGTCGCGGGCATCGTCTGAGCCGTCCGCGCGCCTGCGGATCCGCGCCTCGAGCTCCGGGCGTCCGCAGGGAGGGATCGGCGATCCTCGGGTGAGCGCGCCCTGAACCACGCGAACGATACCTCGGAGCATGGGAAGCACGCGGATCACGCGTCTCGACTCGACAGCCCGAGGAGGCCCCCCATGCCCAAGCACATCGACATCCCGGTTCCCGACCAGCGCGGACGGCTGGCGATCGTCACGGGCGCCAGCGACGGCATCGGGCTGCAGATCGCGGCGCGGCTCGCCCGTGCCGGCGCCGAGGTCGTCATGCCGTCGCGGAGTGAGGCGAAGGGGAGGGCCGCGGCGGAGCGCATCGGGCAGCGGGTGCCTGGCGCGCACCTCGACGTGCGCCCGATGGACCTGGCGTCGCTCGCCTCGGTCGCGTCCTTCGCCGACGGGCTGCTCGACGACGGCCGTCCCATCGGGATCCTCATCAACAACGCCGGGGTCATGAACCCGCCGTCGCGGCAGGTGACCGAGGACGGCTTCGAGCTCCAGTTCGCGACCAACCACCTCGGACATGTCGCCCTGACCGCTCGCCTGCTGCCGCTCCTGCGGGCGGGGCGTGCGCAGGTGACGAGCCAGGTGAGCGTCGCCGCCGATCAGGGCTCCGTCAATTGGAACGACCTGTCCTGGGAGTCGGGCTACGACCCGATGCGGGCCTACAGCTCGTCGAAGATCGCGCTCGGCCTGTTCGCCATGGAGCTCGACCGTCGAAGCGCGGACCAGGGTTGGGGCATCCGGAGCAACCTGTCGCACCCCGGCGTGACGCCGACCAACCTCCTCGCCGCGCAACCTGGGATGGGGCGCCAGCAGGACACCACCGCGGTGCGAGTCATCCGGGCGCTCTCCCGTCGCGGCATCCTCTTCGGCACCCCTGAGACGGCTGCGCTGACGGCGGTGTACGCAGCGACGAGCACGGATGCCGCGGGCGCCCGCCTGTACGGACCGAGCGGGTTCCAGCACCTGCGCGGCGTCCCCGCGGAGCAGCGGCTCTACTCGCGGCTCGAAAGCCCGGCGGATGCCCGCCGGATCTGGGAGCTGTCGGAGCGACTCGTCGGCGTGGACCTCGTCGTCTGACGGGAGGGGGATCGCCGATCCCTTGCTCCACCTCCGAAGAGCACGAAGACTTGCCGTATGGACCGGGCACAACTGGCCGACTTCCTCCG
Organism: uncultured Agromyces sp.; assembly: GCA_965652625.1. GTDB lineage: Bacteria > Actinomycetota > Actinomycetes > Actinomycetales > Microbacteriaceae > Agromyces. The sequence continues at coordinate 3,969 of CBFGWW010000112.1, read as the reverse complement.
CCGCCGACGGGAGGCGTTGCAGCCCGAGGACGTCGGGCTGAGCCGCGGGCCTCGTCGACGCACCGCGGGCCTGCGCCGCGAGGAGGTCGCCGCGCTCTGCGACATGTCGGTCGACTACTACAGCCGACTCGAGCAGCAGCGGGGGCCGCAGCCGTCCGAGCAGATGGTCGCCGCGATCGCACGGGGCCTCCGCCTGACCCTCGACGAACGCGACCACCTGTTCAGACTCGCCGGCCACACCGCGCCCGCACGCGTGCAGCGCACCGATCACGTCTCGCCGGGGATGCTCCGCATCCTCGACCGGCTCGCGGACACGCCGGCCCAGGTCATGACCGAGCTCGGCGAGACGCTGGCGCAGACTCCCGTGGCCAGGGCGCTGTTCGGTGACGAGACCCGGTTCGAGGGCGAGCTGCGCAGCGTCGGATACCGCTGGTTCATGTACCCGCCGGCCCGCGACGTCTACCCCGTCGAAGACCACCCGATGCACTCCCGCGCGTTCACCGCGGACATCCGCGCCGTCTACGCCAAGCACGGCCCCGGATCGAGGGCGGCGCGGATGGTCGACGCCCTGCTCGCCGGCAGCCCCGAGTTCGCGGCGCTCTGGGAGGCCCACGAGGTGCGCAACACGCACATGCTCGAGAAGCGCCTGCAGCATCCCGAGGTGGGCGTCCTCGACCTCGCGTGCCAAGTGCTCGTGGATCCCGATCAGGGACAGACGCTGCTCGTCCTCACCGCCCAGCCCGGCACCGACAGCTACGATCGCCTGCGCCTGCTCGCGGTCATCGGGACCCAGCGCATCGCCGTGACGGAGTGAGCGGCCTGCCTACAACCACCGCCGCACCCGCGCGCGGTACGCCTCGTACTCGGCGCCGAACTTCGCGCTGAGGTAGCGCTCCTCGGGGACGATGGCGCCCCACCACAGCGCCGCGACCCCGACCGGCGTGAGCACGAGCGCCCAGAACGACGGCCAGAGCAGGGCCAGCGCGACAGCGAGCGCAACGAGGCCCACGTAGAGCGGGTTGCGGCTCACCGCGAACGGTCCGGTGTCGAGGATCGTGGTCGTCGTGTCGCCCGGCAGCAACGCCGTGCGGTGCCGACCCATGAGCCAGATCGCCCACCCGTTCCAGATCGCGAAGGCCACGATGAGCACGACCGCGATCGAACGTGACAGCGTGACCGGCAGCGGGATGGGATCGCCTGCGATGGCCGTGATGCCCCACCCGATCAGCAGCGGCACCCCGAGCGCGACGGGCGGCCAGATGCGGTAGGCGGGCGCGTCGGCCATGCCCGCAGTGTAGCCCCGCGCCGACGAGCTGAGGCGGGCCGAGGCCGGGCCGGACCAGGGGAGGCATTCCTGCCTTTCGCGGATGCTCGGCGAAAGCCGATGGGAAAGCGGTTGACATCCGTCACCGCGCGGCAATAGGGTCGTGCCTGTAAATATGTCGTCTGAGGCAACATATTCACCGCGCACGCCGGTGCAGGCGGCTTCCGAACGGTCCACTCGAAGGGGAGAAACGACTGATGAAGCAACACGTCCAACGGGCGATCACCGGGCTCTGCGCCGTCGGGGTCACGCTCAGCCTCGGCATCGCCGCGGCACCCGCGAGCGCCGCCGACGAGGAGTACCAGGTGCTCGTCGTGGGGGAGACCCTCGGCTTCCGCCACTCGCACATCGACGACACGACGAACGCGATCATCGCGCTCGGCGAGGAGCACGGGTTCGGCGTCGACGTCTGGGACCCGCCGCAGGGCAGCTCGCCCGGCCAGCCCGCGCTCACGCTCCCGAGCTCGCCGTTCACGACGGCCGCCGACCTGTCGAAGTACGCGACCATCATCTTCGCCTCGCCCGTCGACGCGACGAACAACCTCGACCCGAACCGCCCCCGCCTGCTCAACGACACCGAGCTCGCGGCCTTCCAGGGCTACATCCGCGGGGGCGGCGGCTACGTGGGCCTCCACGCGGCGACCGACTCGATGCACACCGTGCCGTGGTACAGCGAGCTGACCGGCGGCAGCGCGCGCTTCCGCAACCACCCCGCCCAGCAGACGGCGACGATGCGCGTCGAGAGCCCGGGGCATCCGTCGACCACCATGCTGCCCGCCGCGTGGACGCGCTTCGACGAGTGGTACAACTTCACGACGAACCCGCGCGAGTCGGTGCACGTGCTCATCACGCTCGACGAGTCGACCTACAACCCGGGCAACGGCGCGATGGGTGCCGACCACCCGCTCGCCTGGTGCCAGAACTTCGAGGGCGGCCGCTCCTGGTACGAGGGCGCAGGGCATACGGATGCCTCGTGGAGCGACCCGCTCTTCCTCGAGCACGTGCTCGGCGGCATCGAGTGGACCGCCGGCAAGGTCACCGGCGGCGGCGACTGCGTGACGTTCAACGAGGTCGACGGGATCGTGACCGACCTCGCGGGCGACTCGAAGAAGAACGAGCAGCTCACCGGCGACGTGACCGCCTACCTCGACACCGCCGAAGCTGCGGCCGACGCGGGCGACCACGCGGGTGCGCTCCTCGTGCTGAAGCAGGCGTGGGCGAAGGCGCACGGCATCCAGGACGACGTGCTCGTCGCGAAGATCGCCGACCTCATCGAGTGGCAGGAGGCCCTCGCGGCCGCCTGATCGCGAACAGGCCCGGAGGGCCCTCGGCGCATCGCCGGGGGCCCTCCGTCATGCCGCGGCAGCCGCTCAGGACGCCGTGCCGCGGCCCGCGTGGGACGAGTCGACCGCCGCGCAGAGAGAAGCCGACGAGCGCGTGCTCGCCTGACCGCTACTCGAGGTTGTCGACGGGCGTCGTGTCGTCGAGCGGGTCGCCCTCGCTCGCGCTCGTCACCTCGGAGCCGTCGCGGGCGTCGGGGCTGTCTCCGGGACGGGTGCCCTCCTCGGCCGCCTGCCGGTCGGCGTCCGCGGAGTCGACGAGCTCGTCCTCGACGTCGGGATCGAGCGGTGCCCGCGGGTCGCGGTCCTGTGCGAACGGTTCCTCGAGCGGATCGACGAAGTCGGTCACGGTGCCATCTCCCTTCCGGTCGCCGCGGACCCGCGGCATCCGTTCACTCCTCGACCTCCTCGCGGTCGAAGTCGACGTCGCCGGCATCGTCGGGGCCCCCGGTGCCCGGCACTGCGCGGATCCGACCGGTGTCGAGGTCGTCGTCGAGCCCGTCGGGGAGCGGGTCGCGCTGCTTCGCGGCGGTCTCCTGCTCGCTGGCGGGGCTGTAGCTCACGTCCTTGCGCGTCTGCCCGGCGTCGTCCAGTGCGCCCCGATCGCCGGGGCCGGCGTCGGGATTGCGACCGGAACCGGTCTCGTCTGGCGTGCTCATGCCGCGAGCGTAGGTCGACGGATGCCGCGCCGGCAGGCCCTTGACACGTGCTCGCCGCCCGCCTCCATGCCGACGCATGCAACCCGTCGGCTGTCGGAGGGTCGTGGCTAGGCTGGACGACACCACGATCAGGGGGATTGCAACCATGCAACGAATCATGACGTCCGCAGCGCTGGTCTTCGCCGGCGCGCTGCTGCTGGCCGGCTGCACCGCCGGTGGAGGCGGCTCCACGACCGCCGCCGCCGACGACCCGTGCCAGGCGGTCAGTTCGGAGGTCCGCGACATCTCGAACGGCGCGCAGAACGTGCTCGCCGCGGGCGGCGACCCGAGCGAGATGCAGGACTCGCTCGACGGCTACAGCGAGCGGGTCACCGCGCTCGACGAGGAGTACGGCGCCGACACCGGCACGTCCGAGGCGCTGGGCGTGCTCGGCGAGCAGATCGACGCCGCGTCCGAGTTCGCGTCGACGCTCCCGGCCGACCCCGAGGCCGAGGTCGACGCCGAGGCCGTGGCCGAGCAGCAGGGCGCGATCTCCGAGGCGGCGACCGAGGTCACCAACTCCTGCGACGCGGGCTGACACCCGCCCCACGCCAACGGCGCGCGGCATCCGCTCATCGGATGCCGCGCGCCGTCGTCATGCGGCCGC
>CBFGWW010000111.1:0-10206 GCA_965652625.1 uncultured Agromyces sp. | reverse complement strand
GACGCGGGCATCGACTTCTCGCGGGTCGTGCACGGCGACCAGCGCTTCACGTTCAGCCGCCCGATCGTCGCCGGCGACCTGCTCACCGCCACGCTCACCGTGCCGAGCGTCAAGACGCTGGGCGGGCACTCGATCGTCACGGCCGAGACCTCGGTCACGGATGCCTCCGGCGCCCACGTCGTGACCACGATCTCGGCACTCGTCGTGCGCGGGGAGGAGGACTGATGGCCGCCCCCGCACTCGCGGACCTCCGAGTCGGCGACATCGTCGCCGAGGAGTCGTTCCCGCTCACGCGCGACTCGCTCGTGCGCTACGCCGGCGCGTCCGGCGACTTCAACGCGATCCACTACCGCGACGACGTCGCGCGTGCCGTCGGCCTGCCGGGCGTGCTCGCGCACGGCATGCTCACGATGGGGTTGGCGGTGCAGCCCTTCGTCGACTGGGCCGGCGACCCGGGTCGCATCGCCGACTACCAGGTGCGCTTCACCCGCCCGGTCGTCGTGGACCCCGAGCTCGGCGCCGTCGTGTCGGTCATCGCGAAGGTGGGCCAGCTCGACGCCGAGGCGGGTGTCGCCCGCGTCGACCTCACCGTGAAGGTCGGCGAGGAGACCGTGCTCGGCAAGGCGCAGGTGCGGGTCTCGCTCGACTGATGGCGCGCGACATCCCGTTCTCGGAGCTCACCACGCTGCGCGTCGGCGGACCGGCGCACCGGCTCGTCACCGCGACGACCCAGCGCGACCTCGTCGACCTCGCCGCCGAGGCGTGGGAGCACGGCGGACCGTGGCTCGCGCTCGGCGGCGGCTCCAACCTGCTCGTCGGCGACGAGGGCTTCGACGGCACCGTGATCCGCATCGCCACGAAGGGCATCGAGGTGCTCGGCCGGGGCGACTCCGCCGATCCCGTGCTCGTCGGCGACGACCCGGCCCCGAGCGACGCGGGCGACGCGCGATCCGCGACCGACTCGGACGACGCGGATGCCGCGGGCCGCGCCCATGCCGCGACCGACGACCACCCCGACGGCGTCGCCTCCGTGCGCATCCGCGTGCAGGCCGGCGAGGTCTGGGACGAGCTCGTCGCGTGGACCGTCGAGCGCGGCTACTCGGGCTTCGAGGCGCTCTCGGGCATCCCGGGGTCGGTCGGCGCGGCGCCGGTGCAGAACATCGGCGCCTACGGGCAGGAGCTCGAGTCGACCCTGGTGGCGATCGAGTTCCTCGACGAGGGCGCCGACCGTCCCCGCCGCATGACGGCCGCCGAGCTCGACCTCGGCTACCGCACCTCGGTCCTGAAGCGCGGGCTCCGGGGCATCGTGATCTCGGCGGAGTTCGACCTGCACGACACCACGGTCGAGCGCGAGGTGCTCGGCGAGGCCCTCGGCCAGCCCGTCGCCTACGCGCAGCTGGCCGACGCGCTGCACGTGAACCTCGGCGACCGCGTGCCCGTCGCCCTCGTCCGCGAGGCCGTGCTGCGCCTGCGCGCCTCGAAGGGCATGGTGCTCGATCCCGGCGACCCCGACTCGGTGAGCGCCGGCTCGTTCTTCACGAACCCGATCGTCACCGAGCGCACCGCGCGCACGCTGCCCGGCGACGCACCCCGGTGGTACCTCGACGAGGACGCGCCCGACCAGGTCACCCCGATCACGTCGGGCCTCGACGAGTCGCCCCTCGACCAGTTCCTCGCGCACCAGGCATCGCTCGAGGCCGTCGGGTCCGAGACGGATGCCGCGCCGCCCGAGCCGCTCGTCAAGCTCTCGGCCGCGTGGCTCATCGAGCACTCCGGCATCCACCGCGGCTTCGCCCTGCCGGGGTCGCGCGCCGCGATCTCGACGAAGCACACGCTCGCGTTGACGAATCGGGGCGGCGCCACGGCCGAGGAGGTCGCGCAGCTCGCCCGCTTCGTGCAGAGCCGGGTGCAGGCCGAGTTCGGCATCGTGCTGCACCCCGAGCCCGTGTTCGTGGGCATCGGCCTCTAGGCGTCCGTCGTGGTCGTCGCGGCCGCCTCCGCGTCCCCCGCCGGCCGTGCGCTCGCCGGCCGGTACACGTCGAGCGCCTGCGGCACGATCCGGATGCGCGTGCGGTAGCCCGGCCCCGGGTACGCTGCCTGCGCGCGGGCGGGCGCCTCGAGCGCGACCTCGCCGTCGTGCGCGAATCCCGGCGGCTGGCCGCCGCGCGGGCGCACCACCACGTCGAGGGACTCCGTCGTGAACGACTCGATGCGCTTGGGGAGGAGCCGCAGCCCGCGGAGCACGCTGCTCACCTTGCGCCCGAACGCGAGGGACGCCGCGGCGCGCACGCGAGATCCGGCATGCAGGATCCGCACGTCGAGCACGCCCCCGTCGAGGCTGCGGCGTTGGAGCGGCGCCGCGGTGCCCGGGTCGTTCGCTCCGACGCCGACGAAGAGCGTCCAGACGCGGGCCCGACGTCCGGCCACGACGACCTCCACGGGCGCCGACCGGCGCAGCACGCGCACGGCGGCGATGAGCGCGGCCGGCCACTTGCCCCAGCGGTCCCGCAGCTCCTCGCGCATCGCCACGAAGTCGGGATACACGCCCACCGAGGCGGTGTTCAGCACGGTGATCGGCGGACGGTCGCCGAACGAGAGCTCCGCGACATCCGCGCGCACGCCCTCGCCGCGCTGCAGCGCGCCCACCGCGAGGGCGGCCGACGAGTCGCCGGCCGTTCGGGCGAAGTGGTTGAACGTGCCGCCCGGCACGACGAGGAGCGGAACGCCCGCGAGGCGGGCCTCGTGCGCCACCGCGGCGACCGTGCCGTCGCCGCCGCAGACCCCGAGGATGCGCGGCCGCCCGCGACGGTGGCGGAGCGCGGCGCGCACGATTGCGCCGGGCTCCTCGCCGTCCTCCAGCACGTGCACCCGGGCCGCGGGGAGCCGGTCGGCGATGAGCCGCAGCGGATCCGCACGCACGACCGCGGTGCCCGACGAGCGGTTCGCGACGAGGAACACGCCCGCGCCGTCGGGCGACGGGGGCAACGCGCGGTCGACGCCGCTCGGGGCGGGCGGCACGGGCTCGCCGCGCCGCGGCACCACCAGCGCGCCGACGCCCGCCACGCCCGCGCCGAGGGCGAGCCCGCCGACGACGTCCGAGAGCCAGTGCGCGCCCGTGTGCAGGCGCGAGTACCCGACGCCGAGTGCGACGGGCGCGATCGCCGCCCCGATGGCCGGCTTCTCGATCGCGACGCCCGCCGCGAAGGCCGCCGCGCTCGCCGAGTGTCCCGACGGGAACGACGGCGTGATCGGCGGCTTCGGCAGGCGCCGCGCGATCGGCACGTCCGCGAGCAGCGGCCGGTCGCCGCCGAACACCTCCTTCGCGATGAGGTTCGTGAGCGCGCTCGCCACGAGCAGCGACAGCAGTCCGCGCGCGGCCGCACGCCGTCGGCGGGTCACCGCGAGCACGCCCGCGAGCGTCCACCAGAGCACGCCGCGGTCGGCGAAGCCGGTCAGGCGCGACCAGAACCGGTCGGCGAGCGGGTGCGCGTGGCGCCGGTTGACGGCGCGGCCGGCTGCGGCATCCGCCCGCCGGACCCACCGCGGGAGGATCCTCGTTCGCCGGATGGCGACGCGGACGCTCGATGGTGCCACCCGCACAGCGTAGGGCGCACGTCGCCGGTCGTCACGGCGTTGCAGCGCGCGCCCGGTCGCGCTAGGCGCCGTTCGGACGCTCGACGCCGGCCGGATGTCGGCGCCTGCTTCGACGGCAGTCGCCGGTCAGATGAGCCCGAGCTCCATCGCCCGAGTCACCGCGCGCGTGCGGTCGTTCACGCCGAGCTTCTCGAACACGTGCAGCAGGTGCGTCTTCACGGTCGCCTCGCCGATGTAGAGGGCCTTCGCGATCTCGGGGTTCGAGCGTCCCTCGGCGACGAGCACGAGCACCTCCCGCTCGCGCGGCGAGAGGGTCGGCGGAGCGACGGATGCCGCATCGGCCCGCACCCGCGAGACGAGCTTCGCCGCGATCGAGGGCGCGAGCACGGTCTCGCCCGCCGCGACCGCGCGGATGCCCGCGAGGATCTCGGCCTGGGGCGCCGCCTTCAGCAGGTAGCCGCTCGCCCCCGCCTCGATCGCCGCCAGGATGTGGTCGTCGGTCTCGTAGGTGGTGAGCACGAGGACGCGCGTGCCGCCGCCCGCCGCGACGATGCTCGCCGTCGCGCTCGCGCCGTCGACGCCGGGCATGCGCAGGTCCATGAGCACGAGGTCGGGGTGCTCGGATGCCGCGAGCGCGACCGCCTCTGCGCCGTCGGCGGCCTCCCCGACCACTTCGATGCCGGGCGCGGTCTCGAGCAGGCCGACGATGCCGGCACGCACGATCGGGTGGTCGTCGGCGACGACGATGCGGATGGGATCACCGGTGTCGTGGGGCGCTCGGGGGGTCACGCCGCGCCTCCCGTGGGGCTCGCGGCATCCGCTCGGGGCACGACGACCCGCAGCCGCGTGCCGCCCGATGCGCCGGGCCCGAACTCGAACGTGCCGCCCGCGAGCGCCGCCCGGTCGCGGATGCCGGCGAGGCCGAAGCCGTGCTCGCCCGGCTGCGCCTCGCCCGGTCCGACGCCGTCGTCGGCCACCGTGAGCACGACGTCGTCGCCTGTGGCGGCCACCTCGATCGTCGCGGCCGAGGCGCGGGCGTGCTTGCGCACGTTCGCGAGCGCCTCCTGCGCCGAGCGCAGCAGCACGACCTCGAGCTCGCGGTCGAGGCCGGCGACGTCGGCCGACACCGAGACCGCAACGCCGGTCTCGCGCTCGAACGAGACGGCGAGGCGGCGCAGCGCCTCGGCGAGTCCCGCCTCGGCTTCGACGGGCGTGAGCGACGCGACCAGGCCGCGCGCCTCGGTGAGCGCCTCGCGGGCCATCTGCTCCATGAGCTCGATGTCCCCGCGCGCGGATGCCGCTGCCGCCCCGTCGACCGCCTCGAGCCGGTTGCCCGCCCGCTGCGCCACCATGACCAGCCCCGTGAGGCTCTGCGCGATCGTGTCGTGGATCTCGCGTGCGAGTCGTCCGCGCTCCTCGGTCACGCCCGCGTCGCGGTGCATCGCGGCGAGCTGTCCCTGGGCGGCCTGCAGCTCGTCGAGGAGCCGTGCCCGCTCCTCGCCGTACTGGGCGATGCGCGTGATCCAGAGGCCGAGCGCGATGCTGAACCCGACCGTGAGCACCGCGACGCCGGTGCCGGTGAGCAGGCCCATCGGACCGGACCGTGCGGTGTAGCCGACGACGATCGCGGCGGCGACGATGAGGTTCGCCGTGATGGCGCTCCTCGTGCTCGGTGCCGTCGTCCAGACGAACGGGTAGATGAACGCCTGCACGATCGCGAACGCCGGCTCGAACGCGGTGCCGATCGCGAGGACCGCGCCGAAGAGGATCGCGACCACGAGGTACGGCCGCAGCTCGCCCACGGGGAGCAGGCGACGACCACCGGCGAAGTACACGATGAGGAAGGCGCCCGCCGCGGCCCAGGCGCCCCACTCCGTCGGCCCGTACGGCGGGTCGATGAGCGTGAGCACCACGATGACGCTCGCAGCGACGATCGCCGCGAGGTCCCACCAGCGTGCGCTCAGCATGACGCCACCTTCTCACGTGCGGGTCGGCGCCGGCAGCACGAGGGCCGCCGGCGCCGGATCGGTCACGCGTCGCGCCGGATCCACCGGAACGTGACGCGGCTGATGACGAGTCCCACGACGAGCCAGGCCACGAGCACGATCGCGACCAGGCCCAGGTCCCACTCGCCGTTCTGCTCCAGCACCTTGAAGTCGTCGGGCAGGAACACGGCGCGCATGCCCTGCGCCATCCACTTGAGCGGGAAGAGGCTCGCGATGTTCTGCATCCACTCGGGCAGCTGCGAGAACTGCAGGTAGACGCCCGAGATGAACTGCAGCACGAGCACGATCGGGATCACGACCGCGGTGGCGCTCTTCGCGCTCCGCGGCAGCGCCGAGAGCGCGATGCCGAGCAGCGCCGACGTGGTGATGCCGAGCACGAACACCCACGCGAACGTGAGCCACGCGTCGAGGGTCGTCGGCAGGGCGATGCCGAGCACCGTGCCGGCCACGAGGAGCAGCAGCGCCGCCTGCAGCACGCCGGTCACGAAGACCTGCCCGATCTTGCCGATGAAGTACGACACCGGCGACAGCGGGGTCCCGCCGAGGCGCTTCAGCGTGCCGTCGCCCTTCTCGCCGGCGATGTCGACCGCGAGGTTCTGCACGCCCGACAGCAGCAGGCCCGCGGCCAGCATGCCAGGCAGGTAGTACGCCCCGACCGAGACGCCCTCGGCGCCCGGGCCGGGCTGGATGTCGCCCGACGAGCTGAAGGCGGCGGTGAAGATGCCGAGCATGATCACGGGGAAGAGGAACGTGAAGAACACGGCGTCGGGGGAGCGGAAGTAGCTCCGCACCTCGGAGACGATGCGCGACGCCCCGACGCGGAGTCGGCCGGGGCGGGCACGCTGCGTGGTGCGCGTCCCCTGCGTGGCGATCGTGGTCGACCTCGCGGCGTCGCGTCGCGCGCTCATGGCGTCCGTGCCGGTGTTCGTGGTGCGGGTGTCCGTGCTCATGCGAGCGCCTCCTCGTCGTCGGGCACGTCGGCTTCGGCCGCGTGCACCAGTCGCAGGTAGATGTCCTCGAGGCTGGGTCGGATGACCTCGAGGAGGTCGGGCTCGCCGCCGTGTCCGGCGACGAGCGAGGCCACGAGCTCGGCCGGTCGCTCGGTGCGCTCCTCGCGCATCGTGCCCGCGGCATCGCGCCAGCGGACGATCGGCACGCGTGCGTCCGCTCCGCCGAGCTCGCCGATCCGGCCGACGTCGATGAGCCGGCCGCCGACGATCACGCCGGCGCGGTCGCCGAGCTGTGCGGCCTCGTCGAGGTAGTGGGTGGTGAGCAGGATGGTCGTGCCCTCGGCCTTCAGGGCCCTGATGAGCTGCCAGAAGTCCCGTCGCGCCTCGGGATCGAACCCCGTGGTGGGTTCGTCGAGGAACAGGAGCTCGGGACGGCCGATGATGCCGAGCGCCACGTCGACGCGTCGACGCTGTCCGCCGGAGAGCTTCGACAGGCGCGTCCGCGCCTTCGCGTCGAGCCCGACCGCGGCGATCACCTCGTCGACGTCGCGCGGGTTCGGGTAGAACCCCGCGAAGTGGGCGAGCTGCTCGCGAACGGTCGCGGTGCCGGGCTCGGTGGACGACTGCAGCACGATGCCGAGCCGCGCCTTCCAGTCGAGTCCGCCGTGTGCGGGGTCGACGCCGAGCACGTCGACCTCGCCGGCGGTCCGGAGGCGGTAGCCCTCGAGGATCTCGACCGTGGTCGACTTGCCGGCGCCGTTGGGGCCCAGCAGGGCGAAGGTCTCGCCCCTGGCGATGTCGAGGTCGATGCCGTCGACGGCGGCGAGCTCTGCGTAGTCCTTCCGCAGGCCGCGGATGCGAACGGCGGCGTCCGCGTCGTTCGCGATGGTGCCCGAGACGGGCGCTGTGATGTCCATGCCATGAGCCTGCCCGTCGGGGCGCGTCCGCGGCAGCCGTCGGGCGGTCGATTCCACCCTCCACCGATCGGTGGATGGGTCAGTCGAGCTCGGCGAGGCGGCGCTGGAGGAACCGGCGCTCGGGCCCGGTCCTGGCGAGCGCGATGGCCTCGCGGTAGCGGGCGGCCGCGGCATCCGTGCGCCCGAGCCGGCGCAGCAGGTCGGCCTGGGCCGCCGGCAGCAGGTGGTAGCCGTCGAGCCGGCCGGATGCCTCGAGCCCGTCGAGCTCGACGAGCCCGAGCTCGGGCCCGTATGCCATGCCGACGGCGATCGCCCGGTTCAGCGCGACGAACGGCGAGTCGGCGAACGCCGCAAGGGCGTCGTACCGGTCGACGATCGCGGGCCAGTCGGTGGCGTCGGCGGTGCGAGCCCGGGCGTGCACGGCCTGGATCTCGGCCTGGAGGCGGTAGGGGCCGGGCGGGTCGACGGGCCGGCCGCGTGCGTCGGCCGCCCCGATGAGCTCGAGCCCCTCGCCGAGCTCGGCGGCGTCCCAGGCCGAGCGGTCCTGCTCGGGCAACGGCACGAGGTCGCCCTCGTCGTCCACGCGTGCGGCCGACCTGGCGTGCTGGAGCAGCAGGAGCGCGAGCAGCGCCCGCGCCTCGTCCGCGTCGGGGAGCAGCGCGACCACCATGCGGGTGAGGCGGATCGCCTCGGTCGCGAGGTCGAGGCGCTGCAGGTGGTCGCCGTGCGACGGGAGGTAGCCCTCGTTGGCGACGAGGTAGAGCACGGCGAGCACGCCGCCGAGCCGCTCGGGCAGCAGGTCGGCCGTCGGCACGCGGTAGGGGATGCCGGCGTGCCGGATCCTGCGCTTCGCGCGCACGAGGCGCTGGGCCATGGTCGCCTCGGGCACGTGGAAGGCCCGGGCGATCTCCCCGGTCTCGAGGCCACCGACGGTGCGCAGCGTCAGCGCGACGCGGGCGTCCATCGGCAGCGCGGGATGGGCGCAGGTGAAGACGAGGCGCAGCCGGTCATCCCATGCCGGCTCGTGGTCGGCGACGACGTCGGCGGGATCGCGCGGGCCGTCGGCCCGCCCCGAGAACTCCTCCATCGCCATCCACTCCCTGACCTTCTCCGCCTCGACGCCGCGGCGCCGCAGTCGATCGAGCGCGAGGTTGCGCGCGGCGGTGGTGAGCCACGCGCCCGGATTGCGCGGGACGCCGTCGCGTGGCCAGGTGACGGCGCCACGCTCGAACGCCCCGGCGGCGGACTCCTCGGCCACGTCCCAGTCGCCGGTGACGCGGATCAGCGTCGCGACGATGCGCGCCCACTCGTCCCGGTACGCCTCGCGCAGCACGGCCGCGACCTCGGGAGCGAGCGGTTCGCCCGCGCCCGCTCCCGTCCGGTCGCTGCGCGCCTGCGTCAGAGCGCCGCTCCGGCCAGTGCCTCGGCCGCTGCGGGCTCGAGGCGACGGTGGCGTTCGTCGGCCTCGCGCTCGGCGCGCGCGACCTGGTCGCCGTGCACGTCGAACGGCCACAGCGGGCGCAGCTCGATCGCGCCGCCACGGGACATCGGATGCTTCGCGGCGACCTCGATGGCCTCCGCGAGGTCGCGCACGTCGATGAGGTCGAAGCCCGCGACCCACTCCTTCGCCTCCGCGAATCCGCCGTCGGTGACGAGCACCTCGCCGTTCCGGCGCCGCACGAACGTGGCGTCGGCGGGCGGCCGGAGCACCTCGCCGAACTGGCGGACGCCGCGTCCGTCCATCTCCTGCACCCAGGCCTCAGGGTCGTCGTCCGCAGGATCGGCGTCCGGGGCGCTCCCCTCGCCGCCCGACTCCGCGACGACGAGCATGAGGTACCGCCGTCCGTGGGTCTCCCGCTCGGCGAACCCCTCGGGCACGATCCTCGCTCCGGGCTCGGCGTCGGGCCATTGCACGAACGGCCGGATCTCGACCCGCCCGAAGGACGCCACCGGATGCCTCGACGCGATCTCGATCGCCTCGTCGAGGTCGCGCACGTCGATGACGTCGAACCCGCCGATCGCCTCCTTCGCCTCGGTGAACGGCCCGTCGACGACGAGCACCTCGCCGTCGCGCACGCGGACGGTCGTCGCGTCGTGCTCGGGCCGCAGGCGTTCGCCGTACTCCGAGACGCCGCGCGCCTCGATCTCGTCGACCCACTCGCCGACGTTGTCCTCGGCGGGGACGTACGGCAGGGCGTCGGGGCCCTCGGCGTAGAACAGTGCGTACTGCATGGCGGATTCCTCTCCCTCGGTCACGCTACGCAGGTACGACGAACGAGGGGAAGTCGGATCGACACGTCGATCCGAACATCGACACGTCCTCCGAAGAGGTCAGTGCGGCAGCACGAGCGAGACGCCGAGCACGATCATGACGACCGCGATCACCGCGTCGAGCACGCGCCAGGCGCGCGGGCTGGCGAGCATGCCGCCGAGCAGCCTCGCGCCGTAGGCGAGGCCGAAGAACCACGCGATGCTCGCGAGTCCCGCGCCGACCGCGAACGCCCAGCGACCGTCGCCGTGCGTGTTCGCGACCGAGCCGAGCAGGAACACCGTGTCGAGGTAGACGTGCGGGTTGAGCCACGTGAGGGCGAGGCAGGTCAGCACGGCGGCGAGCAGGCCCGAGCGGGCGGTCGCCGTGCGGGTCAGGGTCGCCGTCGCGGTTTCCGCCCCCGTCGCGGTGCCGGATGCCCCGATCCCACCGGATGCCCCGATCCCACCGGATGCCGCCGGGCCGTCGGA
>CBFGWW010000110.1:0-10302 GCA_965652625.1 uncultured Agromyces sp. | reverse complement strand
CAGGCGATCACCCGCGCGATGGCCGACCAGGCCCGCACCATCCGCATCCCGGTGCACATGGTCGAGGTCATCAACAAGCTCGCCCGCGTGCAGCGCCAGATGCTGCAGGACCTGGGCCGCGAGCCCACGCCCGAGGAGCTGTCGAAGGAACTCGACATGACCCCCGAGAAGGTCATCGAGGTGCAGAAGTACGGCCGCGAGCCGATCTCGCTGCACACCCCGCTCGGCGAGGACGGCGACAGCGAGTTCGGCGACCTCATCGAGGACACCGAGGCGGTCGTGCCGGCCGACGCGGTGGGCTTCACGATGCTGCAGAAGCAGCTCGAGTCGCTGCTCGACTCGCTGAGCGAGCGCGAGGCGGGCGTGATCCGCATGCGGTTCGGCCTCGGCGACGGCATGCCGAAGACCCTCGACCAGATCGGCGACACGTTCGGCGTCACGCGCGAGCGCATCCGCCAGATCGAGTCGAAGACGATGGCGAAGCTGCGCCACCCGTCCCGCTCGCAGTCGCTGCGCGACTACCTCGAGTAGGCCGGCGGTGCGCTACGCGCCGGCGATCCTCGTCGGCAGGCTCACCCGATTCGCCGCCCGGCTGCGCAAGCCCGGCGGCGGATCGGCTGTTCCCGGCCTCGTCGTCAACCGCATCGCCCCCGGTTACCTGAAGCGCACGCTCTCGGGCTTCCCGCAGGGCCTCGTGGTCGTCTCGGGCTCGAGCGGCAAGTCGACCACCACGAAGATGCTGGTGGCGATCCTGCGTGCGCACGGCGTCGACGTGTTCACGAATCCGTCGACCGCGAACATCAGCCAGGGCCTCACGTCCGCGCTCCTCGAGCGCGCCGACTGGCAGGGGCGCGTGCCCGGCGACGTGGCCGTGCTCGAGATGGACGAGGGGCACGGCGCGCTCGTCATGCAGGGCGTCGACGCGCGCGTCGTCGCGCTGACCAACGTCATGGTCGACCAGATCGACCGCTTCCACGACTCCGAGATGGTCGCCGGCATGCTCGGCCGCATCGCCGCCCGCGCCCACGAGGCCGTCGTGGTGAACGCCGATGACGCCTACCTCGAGCGCCTCGCCGCGGCGACCGCGCCGGGCGTCGCCGTGCATCGCTACGGCGTCGCCGCCGACGTGCTCCGACGTTCGCCGCGCGGCCTCGGCTACACCGAGACGGCGCCCGAACGACTGGCGCCCCAGGCCGGCGTGGTGGTCGAGGCGGTCAGCGGCGCGTCTGCGGTGCTGCGCGACGGCGCGGCATCCGTCGACATCAGGCTGCCCGCCCGGGGCACCCACTACGCCGTCGACGCGGCCGCCGCCTACGCCACCGCGAAGGCGGTGCTGGGGGAGCGGTTCTCGCCGACGACCGCCGCCGATGCGCTGAGCGCCATCCCCGCCGTCTTCGGCCGCGGCGAGCGCGTGCGGGTGCGCGACCAGGACGTCGAGTTCGTCCTCGTGCAGAATCCCGCCAGCTACCAGCTCAACGTCGACAGCATCGAGCCGGGCACCGAGCAGATCCTCTTCGCGATGGGCTCCGACGTGCGCGATCCCTCCTACTTCTGGCCCACGGATGCCTCGTCGCTCGGCCGTGTGGCGATCGTCAGCGGTTCCAAGGCCCACGAGGCCGCGCTCATGCTCGCGTACGACGGTGTCGAGGTCGATCGCGTGGAGACCGACCTCGGCCGCGCGCTCGACGACTTCCTCGCGGCGCCGACACCGTCGAGCGGCGTGAAGACCATCGTGTTCTCGGCCGACGCCATGCGCCGGACGCGCGCCCACCTCGGACTCTCGGGAGCGGAATGACGACCCTCACGATCGCGGCGCTCCTGCCCGGGCTGCAGAACACGAACGGCGACGCCGAGAACGCGCACGTGCTCGCCCGTCGCGCGGGCTGGGCGGGACTCGACGCGCGCGTGGTCGCGGTCGAGTCGCGCGACGACCTGCCCGAACGCGTCGACGCCGTGGTGCTCGGATCGGGCAGCGACTCGTCGCTCGGGGCCGGCCGCGCGGCGCTGCTCGAGCTCCACGACGAGCTGCGCACCTGGGGCACCGAAGGCGTCCCGATCCTCGCGATCGGCACCGGCTGGGAGCTGCTGAGCTGGGGCATCGAACGTCCCGACGG
Source organism: uncultured Agromyces sp. (assembly GCA_965652625.1). Taxonomy (GTDB): domain Bacteria; phylum Actinomycetota; class Actinomycetes; order Actinomycetales; family Microbacteriaceae; genus Agromyces. The sequence continues at coordinate 8,188 of CBFGWW010000110.1, read as the reverse complement.
ATCCAGCATCGAGGGGCTCGGCATCCTGCCCGGCCGCGCCGTGCCGAGCGCCCGGCGCGTGACCGACGACCTCGTCGTCGCGTCGCCGCGGTTCGGGCTCCTCGTCGGGTTCGAGAACCACGCGCGCGACTACGTCGGCGCCGAGGGTTCGCCCCTCGGCCGCGTCCGTGCCGGTGCGGGCAACGGGCGTGACTCGGGCCAGGAGGGCGTCGTCATGGGCGCCGTGATCGGCACGCACCTGCACGGTCCGGTGCTGGCGAAGAACCCGGCCTTCGCGGACCACCTGCTTCGGATCATGGCCGGGCGCGCCGGCGTCACGTACGAGCCGGGCGAGCGCGCCGCGGTCGTCGACGGCTACGCGGCGGGCGCGCGCGAGGCGCAGCTCGCCGCGGCGCGGGTCGCGGCATCCGTCGCCGACGCCTGACGTACGGACGCAAGAGACCCCGGATACCCCGGATACGACGAACGCCCCGGCCGGAGCCGGGGCGTTCACGTCGTTCGGTGGTCAGTCGCGGTCGTCGACGAGGAGTCGGCTCGACTCGTCGTGCCAGCTGTGCGCGATCTGCGAGAGCTTCTCCTGGTGCTTGCGTCCGTGGTGGGCGCAGAAGAGCAGCTCGCCGCTCGCGACGACGACTCGGATGTAGGCCTGCGCGCCGCAGGCGTCGCAGCGGTCGAGCGCGGTGAGCTCGTAGGGGGTGTCGAGTTCGTCGACCGCACCGGGGCTGTCGGTGTACTGCGTCATGGCTCCTCCTCCTGGCTCACGATCGATGTTCCGTTCATCAATGAAAACACGCGGCGGAGCCGGTTCCTTCCGTTGGTCGCCGCATTTCGCTGTGCGCGTAGCGCCTGCGCGGCGGTGTCCCCGGGCGACAGTAGAGTGATCCGACGTGAGCTCCGACTATTCCGCCCGCCACCTCTCCGTCCTCGAGGGCCTCGAGGCGGTCCGCAAGCGACCCGGCATGTACATCGGGTCGACCGACTCGCGCGGGCTCATGCACTGCCTCTGGGAGATCATCGACAACTCGGTCGACGAGGCCCTCGCCGGGCACGGCGGCGAGATCGGCGTGCTGCTCCACCCCGACGGCAGTGTCGAGGTGCGCGACCGCGCGCGCGGCATCCCCGTCGACATCGAGCCGAAGACCGGCCTGTCGGGCGTCGAGGTCGTGTTCACGAAGCTCCACGCGGGCGGCAAGTTCGGCTCGGGCTCCTACGCCGCCTCGGGCGGCCTGCACGGTGTCGGCGCCTCGGTCGTCAACGCCCTGTCCGAGCGCCTCGACGTCGAGGTCGACCGCGGCGGCAAGACGTGGGCGATGTCGTTCCACCGCGGCGAGCCGGGCGTGTTCGCCGACGAGGGCGCGCCGACGCCCGACGCCCCGTTCACGCCGTTCGAAGAGCGCAGCGAGCTGCGCGTCGTCGGCAAGGTCGCCAAGGGCGTCACGGGCACGCGCATCCGCTACTGGGCCGACCGGCAGATCTTCACGAAGGGCGCCGAGTTCCAGACCGACGAGCTGCTCGGGCGCGCGCGACAGACCGCGTTCCTCGTGCCGGGCCTCGCGATCGACGTCACCGACGAGCGCGGCGCCGAGCCGCACACGACGTCGTTCCAGTTCGAGGGCGGCATCTCCGAGTTCGTCGAGCACCTGGCGACGGATGCCCCGCTGACCGACATCTGGCGCATCACCGGGTCGGGCGGCTTCACCGAGACCGTCCCCGTGCTCACCGACGGCGGTGCGATGGTGCCGACGGAGCTCCAGCGCGAATGCCACGTCGACATCGCCCTGCGCTGGGGCACCGGCTACGAGACGATCGTGAAGTCGTTCGTCAACATCATCGCCACGCCCAAGGGCGGCACGCACCAGACGGGTTTCGACCAGGGGCTGCTGCGGTTCCTGCGCCAGCAGGTCGAGCAGAACGCCCGTCGCCTCAAGGCGGGAAACGACAAGCTCGAGAAGGACGACGTGCTCGCGGGCCTCACGGCGGTGATCACCGTGCGGCTGCCCGAGCCCCAGTTCGAGGGCCAGACGAAGGAGGTGCTCGGCACTCCCGCCGTGCGCGCCATCGTGGCCAACGTGCTCACGAAGGAGCTCGGCGCGCGGTTCGCCTCGACGAAGCGCGACGACAAGGCGCAGTCCGCGCTGCTGCTCGACAAGGTCGTCGCCGAGATGAAGTCGCGCATCTCCGCCCGCGCGCACAAAGAGACCCAGCGGCGCAAGAACGCGCTCGAGAGCTCCTCGCTGCCGGCGAAGCTCGTCGACTGCCGATCCAGCGACGTGGCGCACAGCGAGCTGTTCATCGTCGAGGGCGACTCGGCGCTCGGCACGGCCAAGCTCGCCCGCGACAGCGAGCACCAGGCACTGCTGCCGATCCGCGGCAAGATCCTCAACGTGCAGAAGGCGAGCGTCTCCGACATGCTCGGCAACGCCGAGTGCGCGTCGATCATCCAGGTGATCGGCGCCGGCTCGGGCCGCAGCTTCGACCTCTCGTCCGCGCGCTACGGCAAGGTCATCATCATGAGCGACGCCGACGTCGACGGCGCGCACATCCGCACCCTGCTGCTCACGCTCTTCTTCCGGTACATGCGGCCCATGATCGAGGAGGGCCGTGTCTTCGCGGCGGTCCCGCCGCTGCACCGCGTCGTCGTGATGAATCCGGGCTCGAAGCCGAACGACACGATCTACACGTACTCCGAGGCGGAGCTCCAGGGCGTGCTCACCCAACTGAAGAAGCAGGGTCGCCGCTACCAGGACCCGATCCAGCGCTACAAGGGCCTCGGCGAGATGGACGCCGACCAGCTCGCGACGACGACGATGGACAAGCGGCACCGCACGCTGCGCCGCGTCGGGCTCGGCGACGCCGAGAACGCCGGCCGCGTGTTCGAGCTGCTCATGGGCAACGACGTGGCACCGCGCAAGGAGTTCATCATCGACAGCTCCGATGCGCTGGAGCGCGACCGCATCGACGCCTGACGCCTGACGCCGCGGCAACCTGCGCGTCGGTCCGGCCTCATCGGGCCGACGGGTGGATGTTCTGGTTCAGGTGGAACACGTTGTCGGGGTCGTAGGCGTCCTTCACCGCGGTCAGCCGAGCGAGCTTCTCGTCGGAGTACGCGCGGCGGAGGCCTGCGGCGCCGTCGTCGCCCAGCACGTTCACGTAGGCGCCGTTCGCGAACCGTTCCATGGCGCCGGCGTAGCGTCGCGCCGCGGACATCCGGGCCTCGTCCTCCGACGTATCGCGCCACCGCGCGGCGGCGACGAACTCGAACGCGGTGTCGCGCCGGGAGAACGCGGTGGCGTCGTCGTCGACGTCGGCGATCGCGCCGCCGTAGGCCTGCAGGCTCACGTCGGGCAGGTACTGTTCGTCGCGTTCGAGCACGAGGTCGATGAGCTCGTCGTCCAGAGTGCGGAAGTAGTGGCCCTTCCAGTACCGCCGCCAGGTGTGGCCCTCGAGGTCGTCTTCGCGGGTCTGGAGCTGCACGTAGGTCATCGGCTCGATGATGCGGGCGCTCGGCTCGGCCGCCGCCGAGAGCTCCCGGTCGAGCTCTGAGATCGCGGCGGCTCCCGCCTCGGGGTCGCCGACCCAGACGAGCCCGAGGGCCACGTCCTGCCCCGAGATCGTCGCGTTGAAGGTCGCCTCCCGGGGCGCGGTCGCGCTCAGGTCGCGCCATCGTCGCATCGGCCCCGCCGCCCCGGCCGTGGGGTAGTGGAACTCCACCGCGATGGCGCGCCCCGGTTCGGGATGGAGCAGGAACTCGAACTCCGTCACGACGCCGAAGTTGCCGCCGCCGCCGCGCAGCGCCCAGAACAGCTCGGGGTGCTCCTCGGCGCTCGCGCGCAGGATCGATCCGTCGGCGGTGACGACCTCGAACGCGGCGACGTTGTCGCACGTCAGGCCGTGCCGCCGCGCCAGCCAGCCCATGCCGCCGCCGAGCGTCAGCCCGCCGACGCCGGTGTGCGACACGTTGCCCGCGGTCGTCGCGAGACCGTGCTGCTGCGCCGCCAGGTCGAGGGCCCCGAGGAGCGCACCGCCCTGCACGCCAGCCCGGCGCGTCGCAGGATCGACCACGACCGCGCCCATCGGGCGGAGGTCGATCATGAGGCCGCCCTCGGGCACCGCGTGTCCGACGATGCCGTGCCCGCCGCAGCGGATCCCGACCTCGAGGTCGTGCTCGCGCGCGTACCGCAGGGCCGCGACGACGTCAGCGGCGTCGGAGCACTGCACGACGAACCTCGGATGCCGGTCGACCATGGCGTTCCACACCGTCCGCGCCTCGTCGTAGCCGTCGTCGCCCGGCGCGAGCACGCCTCCGCCGATCGTCTGCTCCAGCACCGCACGTGTCATCGCCGCCCCCAGCCGTCACCGGCCGGATGCTGCGGCGGATGCCGCTCCGCGCCGGCCACGGCCCGAATATGCCGGTCGTCGCGGCCGACGTCAAGAGCGAGGAGCCCCGGAGCGGCGCTCAGCCGACGCGCCGCCCAACGGCGGCGACCACGGCCTCGAGCGCCTGGCCCGACCCGTCGCGCTTCGCACCGCCGTCGGGCAGCTGTCGGGCGGACCCGTCGGTGCCCACCGCGAGCGCGGGGGACGGGCCGACCCAGGCGAGGTGCAGGGCATCCTCGCCCTTCAGGAATCGCTGCGCCCGCACGCCGCCGGTCGCACGGCCCTTCGCCGGGAACTCCGTCAACGAGCTCACCTTCGCGCTGCCGGGGTCGGTGCCGAGCAGCGTCTCGTTGCTCGCCGCGATCGTGACGACCACCGCGTCGGACGCGGAATCGGCCGGGACGCTCGTGAAGTGCACGACGTGCGCGCCCGAGGCGAGGTTGATGCCCGCCATCCCGCCCGCAGGGCAGCCCTGCGGGCGCACGGATGCCGCGGGGAACCGCAGCAGCTGGGCGTCGCTGGAGACTAAGACGAGTTCGTCTGTCTCGTCGCCCTGCACGGCGCCGACGACCTCGTCGCCGGCCTTCAGGCCGATGACCTCGAACTCGGGCTTGTTGGGATAGGCGTTGGCGGCGACACGCTTCACGACGCCCTGCTTCGTGCCGAGCGCGATGGATCGGTCGCCGTCGAGCGCCACGATCGCGAGCACCTTCTCGTCGCGGTTGGGCAGCGCGAGGTAGTCGGCGACGCGGACGCCAGCGCCGAGCTGCACCGACATCGGCGGCAGCATGGGCAGGTCGACGGGCGTGAACCGGATGAGGCGGCCGAGGCTCGTGACGGCGCCGATCTCGGCGCGGCTCGTGGTGTCGAGCGTCGAGCGGATCGCGTCGTGCTTGCTGCGCCGCGCCGGCTGCGTGATCGTGGGCCGGCCGTCGGGCCCGTCGGGGAGATCGACACGGGCGATGCGGCCGGTCGCGCTGAGGAATACGCGGCACGCGACATCCGCCACCTCGAGGTCGGCGGCGGCGTGCTTCGCACGGGTGCCGGCGATGCTCGGTCGTGCGTCGGTGAGCAGTGTGCGCCGCGGCGTGCCGTACCGCTCGGCGATCTCGGCGAGCTCGTCGGACACGAGCGCCTCGTTGCGGTGCCGGTTCGCGAGCAGGGCCTGGAGCTCCTCGATCTCGGCGCGGAGCTTGTCGCGCTCGGCCTCGAGCTCGAGGCGGGAGAACTTCGTGAGCCGGCGCAGGCGCAGCTCGAGGATGTACTCGGCCTGCAACTGGCTGAGGTCGAAGACGTCCATGAGGCGGGTGCGCGCCTGCTCGGCCTCATCGCTCGTGCGGATGACCTGGATGACCTCGTCGATGTCGAGGATCGCGATGAGCAGGCCCTCGACCAGGTGCAGCCGCTCGTTGCGGCGTGCGAGGCGGAACTGCGATCGCCGCGTCACCACCGAGATGCGGTGCGCGACGTAGACCTGCAGGAGCTCCCGCAGCCCGAGCGTCTGCGGGCCGCCGTCGACGAGGGCGACGTTGTTGATGTTGAACGAGTCCTCGAGCGGAGTCAGGCGGTAGAGCTGCTCGAGCACCGCCTCGGGGCTGAACCCCGTCTTGATGCCGATGACGAGGCGGAGGCCGTTGGTGCGGTCGGTGAGGTCGGTGACGTCGGAGATGCCGCTGATCTTCTTGGCGTTGACGCCGTCCTTGATCTTCTCGATGACCTTCTCGGGGCCGACGAGGTAGGGCAGCTCGGTGACCACGAGCCCGGTCTTGCGTGCGGTGATGCTCTCGACGCTGACCTTCGCGCGGGTCTTGAAGCTGCCGCGGCCGGTCGCGTACGCGTCCTTGATGCCGGCGAGGCCCACGATCGTGCCGCCCGTCGGCAGGTCGGGGCCGGGCACGTACTCCATGAGCTCGTCGAGCGTCGCGTTCGGGTGGGCGATGAGGTGCCGCGCGGCCGCGACGACCTCGATGAGGTTGTGCGGCGCCATGTTGGTGGCCATGCCCACGGCGATGCCGCTCGCGCCGTTGACGAGGAGGTTGGGGTAGGCCGCGGGCAGCACGTCGGGCTGGGTGAGCTGGTTGTCGTAGTTCGGGACGAAGTCGACGACGTCCTCGTCGAGCCCCTCGGTCATCGCGAGCGCGGGGGAGGCCAGCCGGGCCTCGGTGTAGCGCGGTGCGGCCGGGCCGTCGTCGAGCGAGCCGAAGTTGCCGTGACCGTCGACGAGCGGCACGCGCAGCGTGAACGGCTGCGCCATGCGCACGAGGGCGTCGTAGATGGCCGTGTCGCCGTGGGGGTGCAGCTTGCCCATGACCTCGCCGACGACGCGGGCCGACTTCACGTGCCCGCGGTCGGGCCGCAGGCCCATCTCGACCATCTGGTAGAGGATGCGTCGCTGCACCGGCTTCAGGCCGTCGCGCGCGTCGGGCAGGGCCCGCGAGTAGATGACCGAGTAGGCGTACTCGAGGAACGAGCCCTGCATCTCGGTGGCGACGTCGACGTCTTCGATGCGTTCGACGATCGGCTCGTCGGCGGGCGGGTTCTTGGCTCGGGTCATCCGTGGTCTCTGCTGCTGGCGTGCGGTGCACGCGGGGGAACGGGGGCGCGCCCGGCCTGTGCCAGACTGGGCGCGATGCCTGCCATGCTACCGGTGCCCGCCGTCACCGTTCCGCGGCTTGCCGGGGTCCTCGCGAGTTCGCTGGCGAGCCTGCAGGGCGAGCAGAACGGGTTCGAGCTGCCCGCGGCATCCGGTGCGGTGGTCGTGCTCGTCGACGGCCTCGGCGCGGGCAACCTGCAGGCGCGCGCGGGCCACGCCCGATTCCTCAGCTCGCGGATGACGCGGCGCGACGTGATCCGCACGGTGCTGCCGTCGACGACGGCCGCCGCCCTCGCGAGCTTCACGACGGGACGGATGCCGGGGGAGCACGGGCTCGTCGGCTACCGGGTCCTCGATGCGGCGCGCGACCGACTCGTGAACCAGCTCAACGGCTGGGACGCCGGCATGGTGCCCGAGACCTGGCAGCGCTGCGAGACGCTGTTCGAGTCCGCGGCCGCCGACGGCGTGCCGACGTTCGCGATCGGCGCAGCGCGCTACGCCGACTCCGGCTACACGCGGGCGGTGCTGCGCGGTGCGGAGTTCCGCGCCGCCGCCTCCGTGCCCGACCGCTTCGCGATGGCGCAGTCGGTGCTCGAGCAGCACTCGGGTTCCCTCGTGTACCTCTACGTGCCCGAGCTCGACCAGGCCGCGCACGCGCACGGCTGGGAGTCCGACCGCTGGCTCGGGCTCCTCGAGCAGCTCGACGCCGAGGTCGCGGCGTTCGAGCGACGGATGCCCCGGGGCACCGGCCTCCTCGTCACCGCCGACCACGGCGTGGTCGACGTGCCCGCGCACAAGCACGTGTTCGTCGACGCCCGCCCCGACCTCCTCGACGGCGTCCGGCACGTCGGAGGGGAACCGCGGTTCCTCTCGCTCTACGCCGAGCCCGCGCTCGACGCGGCCGCGCGCGCACGCCTCGTCGAGGGCTGGCAGGCTGCGGAGGGCCACCGGGCATGGGTGCTCGGCCGCGACGAGGCGATCGCGTCGGGGCTGTACGGTCCGACGGTCGACGACGAGGTGCGGAGCCGGATCGGCGACGTGCTCATCGCCGCCCGCTCGGGCATCGCCTACTACGACCGGCGCGAGCCGAACCGGCAGGCCGAGCTCATGGTCGGGCAGCACGGCTCGCTCACCGACGAGGAGACCCGGGTGCCGCTCATCCGGGCGGGGACGTACGCACGGGTGTGACCCGCCGAGGCGCGTCCGGGCGCGCCGACG
>CBFGWW010000109.1:0-10398 GCA_965652625.1 uncultured Agromyces sp. | reverse complement strand
CCACCAAGCACAAGGTCATCTCGCGTGCGGTCGCCTACCACGGCACCCCGCAGGGTGCGCTCGCCATCACCGGCATCCCGGCGATGAAGGCGATGTTCGAGCCGCTCACCCCCGGCGGCTTCCGCGTGCCCAACACGAACTTCTCCCGCGCGGCCGACGTCGGCGCGCCCGCCGACGACCTCGAGGCGTTCGGCATCTGGGCGGCGAACCGCATCGAGGAGATGATCCTCTTCGAGGGCCCCGAGACCGTCGCCGCCGTCTTCCTCGAGCCGGTGCAGAACTCGGGCGGCTGCTTCCCGCCTCCTCCCGGGTACTTCCAGCGCGTGCGCGAGATCTGCGACCAGTACGACGTGCTGCTCGTGAGCGACGAGGTCATCTGCGCGTTCGGCCGCATCGGCCACATGTTCGCCTGCGACGCCTACGGCTACGTGCCCGACATGATCACGTGCGCCAAGGGCATGACCTCGGGGTACTCCCCCATCGGCGCGACGATCGTGTCGGAGAAGATCTACGAGCCGTTCTCGAAGGGCACGACGAGCTTCTACCACGGGTACACCTTCGGCGGACACCCCGTGTCGGCGGCCGTCGCCCTGGCCAACCTCGACATCTTCGAGGAGGAGCGCCTCAACGAGCGCGTGCGCGAGAACTCCCCGCTGTTCCGTGCAGAGCTCGAGAAGCTCCTCGACCTGCCGATCGTCGGCGACGTTCGCGGCGACGGGTACTTCTTCGGCATCGAGCTGGTGAAGGACAAGGCCACGCGCGAGACGTTCAACGACGAGGAGTCCGAGTACCTGCTGCGCGGGTTCCTGTCGAAGGCCCTCTTCGACGCCGGGCTGTACTGCCGCGCCGACGACCGTGGCGACCCCGTGATCCAGCTCGCGCCGCCGCTCACGATCGGCGTGCCCGAGTTCCAGGAGATCGAGCAGACGCTGCGCTCGGTGCTGACGGAGGCGTCGAACCGCGCGGCCGACTTCAAGGGTCACCAGCACGGCGGCGAGCACCTCCTCGTGCCCGCGCGCGTCTGATGGCGAGCCTGCACCGGGCCACCGACGGCACGGCTGCCGGCTACCGTCGGGCGAGCTTCTGGCTCGACGACCTCGTGACGACGGGGCGCGACGATCTCGCGCCGCGCCCCGCCCTCGCGGCCGACGCCCGGTTCGACGTATGCATCGTCGGGGGCGGCCTCACGGCGCTCTGGACCGCGTACTCGCTGGCGAAGGCGGACCCCGACCTGCGGATCACCGTGCTCGAGCGCGAGATCTCGGGCTTCGGCGCGTCGGGCCGCAACGGCGGCTGGTGCTCCGCCCTCTTCCCGCGCTCCCCCGGCTCGCTCGAGCGGCGGCACGGGTTCGACGCGGCCGTCGCGATGCGGCGCGCGATGGTCGACACCGTCGACGAGGTGGGCCGGGTGGCCGCCCTGGAGGGGATCGACTGCGACTACGAGCGCGGCGGCACGGTGGTGTTCGCGCGCAACGACGTGCAGCGCGAGTTCGCCCGCGCCGACGTGGCGGAGGCGCGGCACTACGGCGTCGACCGCACCGAGTACTGGGACGAGCGCACCGTCGGGGCGCGCTTCGGAGTGACGGGCCGCGACGGCCGGACTCCGTCCGCCGTGTTCGATCCCGCGTGCGCGAGCGTGCACCCGGCCAAGCTCGTCCGCGGGCTGTCGCGGATCGTCGAGGCGATGGGCGTCGCGCTCTTCGAGCGCACCGAGGTGCAGGACTGGGCCGCCGGGACGGTGCGGTTCCGTTCGGTGGACACGGGGTTCGAGGGCAGGGTGTCGGCCCGCCACGTCATCGTCGCCCTCGAGGGCTACGGTTCGCAACTCCCCCGCGTGCGTCGCCGGGTCATGCCGCTGTACTCGCTCATGATCGCCACCGAGCCGCTCGACGACGACGTGTGGGACACGATCGGCATCGACCACGGACAGACGTTCAGCGACTACCGGCACCTGCTGATCTACGGGCAGCGCACCGCCGACAACCGGTTCGCGTTCGGCGGACGCGGGGCCCGGTATCACTGGGGCAGCAGCGTCGACCCGTCGTACGAGCGCGTCGACGACGTGTTCGAGCACCTGCAGGGTGCGCTGCGCGACCTGTTCCCCGCCGTCGGGAACGCCCGGATCACGCATCGGTGGGGCGGTCCCCTCGGCATCGCGCGCGATTGGCATGCCACCGCGAGCTACAACCCGCGGACGGGCGTCGGCTTCGCGGGCGGGTACGTCGGCGACGGGCTCTCGACGACCAATCTCGCCGGCCGCACCCTCGCCGATCTCGTGCTCGGGCGCGAGACCGAGCTGACGTCGCTGCCATGGACGAACCACCGCTCGCCGCTCTGGGAGCCCGAGCCGCTGCGCTTCGCCGGTGCCAACCTGGGCATCCTCGGGATGCAGTTCGCCGACCTGGAGGAGCGCATCACCAAGCGCCCGTCGCTCGCCGCCCGCCTGATCGCGCCGCTCGTCGGCCACTGATCCGGGGCTCACGGCCGGCGACGGCTCGATGAGCGCGGGTCCGCGAACGCCCACTCGGGCAGGGTGCCGCTGCCGATGAACGCCGACAGCAGCGAGGCCATGGAATGTCCCGGCGAGGCCTCGAGGGCCAGGTCGATGAGGGCGCCCGCGGCGGAACCGCGGCCGAGCGACCACGAGAGCCAGGCCGCGATGCACAACGGCGCGACGCGGAGGTCGCCGGGGGCGTTCGCCGCCGCGATGCGGGTGACCTCGAGTGCGCGCTCGACGCGGCCCGGGTCGGGCCGAACGGTCGACCGTCCGAGCAGCAGCCTGCCGAGCAGCTCCGACACCTCGCCCTCGGCCCCGTCGACGAGCTCGCGCCGCACCAGCTCGTCGACGGTCTCGCCGGCTCGCTCTGCTCGCTCCGCGGTCTCGAAGGCGTCATCGTGCGCGGCCGCACCCACGACCGGCCCGAACGCGAACTGGAGCATCATGGCGTCGCGGATGGGCGGCCGCTCCGCGAGGTGGAGGAACCAGGCGAGGCGCAACGCGGTGGGCGACTCGGCTGCCGCGTCGGCAGGCGACTCGTCGAGGAGCGCCTCCACGAGGGCGACCGGGTCGCCGAGGGGGCCGAGACGGTCCAGCTGCGCACCGATGCCCTCGAGCGCTTCGAACGCGGCGAGCTCGGCGGCGATCCCCGCCGAGAGGTCGACGTCGCGATCGGGCAGTCGCCCGCTCGCGGTCGACGACGCGTGGACGGACTCCCCGTCGGGCAGCGCCGCCGCGGCGGCGCTCTCGTCGATCATCGCCAGCGCGTGCCCACCGACCGGCGTCGCCGGATCGAGCAGCGACCCCCAGCCGTCGGCGGCTCGGCAGAGCGCGTCGCGCACGTCGAAGCCGGCCTGCTCGGCCCGGTGGACGAGGAGGGCGAGCAGCGCCCGCTCGGGGAGCCCGCGGGACCCCTCGAACGTGCGGTCGGTGTAGGCGATCGGCACCACCGCGTCGACGCCCGGCATCCGGCACAGCGTGCCCACGATCGCCGACACGAGCGACGGACGGTCGCGAGCGCGGCGCGGGAGATCGTGGCGCAGCACGCCGGCCGATCTCGAGCCGCGGAACGCGACGCAGACGATCGAGCGCTCGGGCACGAAGCCGGCGAGGGCGGGGACGAGCGCGAGCAGGTCGTGGGCCGCAGCGGCACGGATGATGGTGGTCATGCCCGCAGCCTGGGGCCCGAGGCATCCGTCGCCCGACGAGGACGGCCGCGATGTGGAGGCTGCCGTCCTCGCGCCACCTGCCGAGGACGAGTGCGCGGCGCGTCGGCGGTCAGTCCGTCAACGCCCTCCGAAGAGCTCCGAGACCTCCTCCAGCTCCGCCTCGGTCGGCCGCCATGCGCCGCCCGCCGCCGCGTTCTGGCGGACCTGCTCGGGACGCGTCGCGCCCGCGATCACGCTCGCGAGCCCCGGCTGGGCGAGCAACCAGCCGAACGTCGCCTCGAGCATCGTGATGCCCCGCTCCTCCGCGAACGCCCGGTAGCGGTCGAGCACGTCCCACGGCGCGTCGTCGACGATGTGCCGGCGCTGGCGCATGATCCGCGTGTCCGCCGGGTGCTCGTCGCGACGGAACTTGCCCGTCAGCAGCCCGTTCTGCAGCGGGAAGAACGGGAGGAAGCCCAACCCGAAGTGGCGTGCGGCCGGCAGGACCTCCGCCTCGGCGCCGCGCGAGAGCAGGTTGTACTCGTTCTGCGCCGACACGAACCGGGTCGCGCCGAGCTCGCGTGCCACGAGCTCCGCCTCGGCGAGCTGCCAGCCGCTCAGGTTGGAGTGGCCGATGTACCGCACCGTGCCCGCGCGCACGAGGTCGTCGAGGGCCGCGATGGTCTCGTCGATCGGGGTCGCGGGGTCGGGCGTGTGCAGCTGGTAGAGGTCGATCCAGTCGGTCTGCAGACGGCGGAGCGAGCCCTCGACCGCCAGCCGGACGTACCGTCGCGAGCCGCGCGCGCCCCACGCGGGCAGCGGCGACGGCAGGGACGCGTGACCGAACTTCGTCGCGATGACGACCTCGTCGCGCCGGCCGCGGAGCGCCTCGCCGAGGAGCGCCTCGCTGAGCCCGTACTCCTTGCCGTAGATGTCGGCCGTGTCGATGAAGTTGACGCCGGCGTCGAGCGCCGCCTCGACCACCGCGTTCGTGCCCGCCTGGGTCTCGGTCGCGGTCCCGGTGCGTCCGAAGTTGTTGCCGCCGAGGCCGACCGCCGAGACGCGGAGCCCCGAACGGCCGAGCGAGCGGTACTCGAGATCGGTCATCCGACCAGCCTAGGCGTGTCCTCGGGAGGGTCGCGACCGGGGCGATCGGATGCCGCGCCGCCGCGCCGCTCGCGCGGACTCGTCCTCCCCAGCCGCGCGTTCCGGACCGCCGTTCGCGATGTCCGATTCCCGCGAGTCGATGTCGGATGCCGCGGCTACCCTCGAAGCATGACCAACGTGTTCCTCATCCGCCTCGACAGCCCCATCGGGCGCCTCGAGCTCACCGGCGACGACGACGCCGTGACCGGCCTCACCATCGAACGCGACGGCGCACTCCCCCACGACGGGGAGCCCGAGCGGTCCAACGCGGTGCTCGACGACGCGCGCACGCAGCTCACCGAGTACTTCTCCGGCTCGCGCACCGAGTTCGACCTCCCCGTCCGCTTCTCCGGCACGCCGTTCCAACAGGCCGTGTGGGCCGAGCTCGAACGCCTCGGCTGGGGCGAGGCCACCTCCTATGGCGCACTGGCCGCCGCCGTCGGCAAGCCCGGGTCCGCGCGGGCGATCGGCGGCGCCGTGGGCGCCAACCCGATCCCCATCATCGTGGGCTGCCACCGCGTGCTCGCCTCCGACGGGCGCATCACCGGCTACTCCGGCGGCGAGGGCATCCCCACCAAGCTCTGGCTCCTCGGGCACGAACGCATCGGCTTCGCCGCGTGAGCGTCGTGCCACGGCCCGAGGTCGTCCCCGGCGACGACGGGCTCGCGCGCTGCGCGTGGGGCGCAGCCGACCCCGAGTATCGGCGCTACCACGACGAGGAGTGGGGCACGCCCCAGCACGATCCGGTGCGGCTGTTCGAGAAGGTCTGCCTCGAGGGGTTCCAGTCGGGCCTCTCGTGGATCACGATCCTCCGACGCCGTCCCGCGTTCCGCGAGGTGTTCCACGAGTTCGACGCGGCGCAGGTCGCGGAGATGACGGAGGCCGATGTCGAGCGCCTCCTGGGCGACGCCCGCATCATCCGCCATCGCGGCAAGATCGAGGCCACGATCCAGAACGCTCGTGCCACCCTCGCGCTCGACCAGCCGCTCGACGAGCTCCTTTGGAGCTTCGCGCCGCCGCCCCGTGACGATTCACCCGTGTCGTTCGCCGAGGTGCCGTCGACCACGCCCGAGTCGACCGCCATGAGCAAGCAGCTGCGCAAGCTCGGCTTCCGGTTCGTCGGTCCGACGACGATGTACGCGCTCATGCAGGCGGCGGGCATGGTCGACGACCACCTTGCCGGTTGCTTCCGTTCGAACGCCGAGCGTCACGCCGACGACGCGGCCGCCGCCGTTCGGGCCTGATCGCGCACGGTCGGGCGGCCGCTGCGGCGGCCGGCGCGGCCACGGCTGCCTGCCCCGCTCAGGCGACGAGTTCGAGCTCGCGCACGGCGTCGGGCCGGTCGGCCTCCCGCAGGTCGAGGCGGAACCCCTCGGCGCGAGCCCATTCGCCGAGCTCCTCGAGTGAGGCGACGTCGGGCCGCGACTCGACGAAGGCGCGGGTGAACCGGCCCTTCGCGTGCTTGTTGAAGTGGTTGAGGGCGCGACGGCGTCCGTCGGCCTCCACTGAGACGACGCGCACGAAGACGCTCCCCTCGCGCGCCGGTGCGGGCCCGAGGTCGGCGTATCCCTCCGATCGCAGGTCGAGGATCACGCCCGGAGTCGCTGCGAGCAGGGCCGACAACGGCTCGCGCCAGAACCTGCGCAGCCGGACTTCGGGCACCCGCGAGTCGTGCGAGAGGCGATACGCGGGGATCGGGTCGAGCGCCCGCACGAGGCCGAACAGCGCCGAGTGCACGACCACCGTGCGGTGCGCGAAGGCGCGGGCATCCGCGTCGAGCGTCGGCGCGTCGAGGGCGTCGTACAGCACGCCCGTGTAGCGGTCGATCGCCGACATCGTCGGGGCCTCGCGGAGCGAGCGATTGCGATCGACCTCGGCGGCCTGACGCGGTCCGAGCTTGAGCGCGCGCATGGCGGCCTCGTGATCCGCGGCGAGCTCGACGACCCGCTCAAGGAGTTCGGCACGAGCCGCGGTGACCTCGCCGAACGAGAGCGCCGAGAGGTCGAGGACGCCGTCCCCGCCGTCGCGCTTCGTCTCCGACGGCGGCAGCAGGAGCAGCACTAGGCGGCGATGAACGACAGCGCGGCGTCGACGTTCGACCCCAGCGACTCGACGCTGTCGATCGTGATGCGCGGCAGTGCCGACGAGGGCCCCGTCCACGGCGCGTACCCGTCGAGGCTCTGCTCGACGGCGCGCCAGGTGGTCGCCTCGAGGTGCGGCAATCCGCGCTCGCGCTTCTCGAGCCGCGCGCGGTGCAGCGCCTCGTCGGAGCAGACGACCTCGATGACCCGCAGGCGCACCTCGGTGCGCGCGGCGAGGTCGCGCCACTGCAGACGGGCCGACTCGGCGGCGTTCACCGCATCCACGATGACGGTGCGCCCCGAGAGGAGCTCCTTCTCGGCGATCTCTTCGGCCACCAGGTAGGCCGCGAGGCCGGTCGGCTGGTCGGAGTCGATCCCGGCACGCAGGATCGACGACTCGATCGGGTCGACGGAGACGACCGTGGCACCGAGGCGGGCGCCGACGATCTCCCCGATCGTCGACTTGCCCGCACCCGGCAACCCGGCCATGACGATGAGCTGGGTGACGCTCAGGTCACCGAACTGGCGGTCGATCGGTTGCTCCCCCTGCATCCGGAACTCCTCAGGACAGCTCGGCGCGGGACGCGACCACCTGGACCGAGTCCGACTGGACCGACAGGAAGCCGTCCTCGGCGTTGGCCGTGACCTTCTCGCCGCCCGGCAGCGTCACGCGCACCTCGCCGCCGGCCAGAATGGCCAGCATGGGCTCGTGGCCCGGCAGGATGCCGATCTCGCCTTCGACCGTGCGGGCGACCACCATGGAGGCCTCGCCCGACCAGACCTCCTGGTCGGCCGAGACGACGCTCACGTTGAGGGCGGCCATGCTCAGCCGTTCTCCTTCTGGATGCGGGCCCAGTTCTCCTCGACGTCCGAGATCGGGCCGACGTTGAAGAACGCCTGCTCGGCCACGTGGTCGAAGTCGCCGCGGGCGATCGCGTCGAACGACTCGATCGTGTCCTTGAGCGGAACGGTCGAGCCCTCGACACCCGTGAACTTCTTCGCCATGTAGGTGTTCTGCGAGAGGAACTGCTGGATGCGGCGGGCGCGGGCCACGGTGATCTTGTCTTCCTCGGAGAGCTCGTCGACACCGAGGATGGCGATGATCTCCTGCAGCTCCTTGTTCTTCTGGAGGATCTGCTTGACCGTGGTCGCCACGCGGTAGTGGTCCTCGCCCAGGTAGCGGGGGTCCATGATGCGCGACGTCGAGGTCAGGGGGTCGATCGCCGGGTAGAGGCCCTTCGACGCGATCTCACGCGAGAGCTCGGTCGTGGCGTCGAGGTGCGCGAACGTGGTGGCCGGGGCCGGGTCGGTGTAGTCGTCGGCCGGCACGTAGATCGCCTGCAGCGACGTGATCGAGTGTCCGCGCGTCGAGGTGATGCGCTCCTGGAGGATGCCCATCTCGTCGGCGAGGTTCGGCTGGTAGCCCACCGCGGAGGGCATGCGGCCGAGCAGCGTCGACACCTCCGAACCCGCCTGCGTGAAGCGGAAGATGTTGTCGATGAAGAGGAGCACATCCTGCTTCTGCACGTCGCGGAAGTACTCCGCCATCGTGAGCGCCGACAGGGCGACGCGCAGACGCGTCCCCGGCGGCTCGTCCATCTGACCGAAGACGAGGGCGGTCTTGTCGAAGACGCCCGCCTCGTCCATCTCGTGGATGAGGTCGTTGCCCTCACGGGTGCGCTCGCCGACGCCGGCGAACACCGACACACCGCCGTGGTCCTGGGCCACGCGCTGGATCATCTCCTGGATGAGGACGGTCTTGCCGACGCCCGCGCCACCGAACAGGCCGATCTTCCCACCCTGCACGTAGGGCGTGAGGAGGTCGATCGACTTGATGCCGGTCTCGAAGAGCTGGGTCTTCGACTCGAGCTGGTCGAAGGCCGGGGGCTTGCGGTGGATCGGCCACCGCTCGGTGATCTCGACCTGCTCGCCGGGCTCGCCGTTCAGGATCTCGCCGATGACGTTGAAGACCTTGCCCTTGGTGACGTCGCCCACGGGCACCGAGATCGCCTCGCCGGTGTCGGTGACCTCCTGGCCGCGCACGAGCCCGTCGGTGGGCTTCAGCGCGATGGCGCGCACGAGGTCGTCGCCGAGGTGCTGGGCGACCTCGAGCGTGAGGATGGAGGTCTCGCCGCCGATCGTGATCTCGGTCTTGAGAGCGTTGTAGATGTCGGGGATCGAGTCGTGCGGGAACTCGATGTCGACGACGGGGCCCGTCACACGGGCGATGCGGCCGACGGCGCCGGCGGTCGACGCGGCGACCGGCGCGGTTGCGGTGTCAGTCATTCTGGCTCTCTCTTTTCTGGATTACTTCTTTGCGACGAGCGCGTCGGCGCCGCCCACGATCTCGGCGATCTGCTGCGTGATCTCGGCCTGGCGCGCTTCGTTCGCCAGCCGGGTGTAGTCGGTGATGAGCTTGTCGGCGTTGTCGGACGCGGACTTCATCGCCTTCTGCGTCGCCGCGTGCTTCGCGGCCGCGGACTGCAGGAGCGCGTTGAAGATGCGGCTCTCGATGTACACCGGCAGGAGCGAGTCGAGCACGGTCTCGACGTCGGGCTCGAACTCGTAGAGCGGCTGCACCGTGGCGTCGGGCTCCTCGACGCCCTCGACGACCTCGAGCGGCAGCAGGCGCACGATCTCGGGCGACTGCGTCATCATGCTGACGAACCGGTTGTAGACGACGTGGATCTCGTCGACCCCGCCGTCGGCGGCGTCACGGAGGAACACCTCGAGCACCGCGTCGGAGATCTCCTTGGCGAGCTCGAACTCGGGGTTCTCAGAGCTGCCGGTCCACTGCCGCTCGGAAGCCCGGCGGCGGAACTGGAAGTACCCGACCGCCTTGCGGCCGACGAGGAAGTACACGACCTCCTTGCCCTGCGAGCGGAGCAGCTCGCTGAGCTCCTCGGCTTCGCGCAGCACCTGCGAGTTGAACGCGCCCGCGAGACCCCGGTCCGACGTGAGGATGACCACGGCGGCGCGCTCGATCTTCTCGGGCTCCGTCGTGAGCACGTGGTCGACGTTCGAGTACGTCGCGACGGCCGACACGGCGCGGGTGATGGCGCGCGAGTACGGCGACGAAGCCGTCACGCGCGCCATCGCCTTCTGGATGCGCGAGGCGGCGATGAGCTCCATCGCCTTCGTGATCTTCTTCGTCGTCTGGGCAGACCTGATCTTCTGCCGGTAGACCCGAAGTTGCGCTCCCATGTCTCTCCTGTATCCCTAGAGTTCGTCGTCGATCGAGGTCGCCTAGCGGCGAGCCTTGACGATCTTCTCCTGGTTGACGTCCTCTTCGGCGCTGGCCTCGAACTCCTCGCGCCCGACCGAGGCGAGGGGCTTGCCCTCGCCGGTCTGGAACTCGAGCTTGAACTTGTCGACCTCGGCCTCGAGCGTCGAGACGTTGTCGTCCGAGAGGACGTTCGTCTCGCGGAGCTCGTCGAGCACGTCGGTGTTGCGGCCGAGGTAGTCGAGGAGCTCGCGCTCGAAGCGCAGGATGTCCTCGACGGGCACCTCGTCGAGCTTGCCGTTC
>CBFGWW010000108.1:0-10431 GCA_965652625.1 uncultured Agromyces sp. | reverse complement strand
GCGTTGGAGTGCAGCCGCGGCACGACGATGGCGCCGGCGAGCGTGATCAGCGTCACGATGATCGGGATCACGATCCCGTCCACCTCCGATGGACCCGCGACCTGGGCGTGAAGCATGCTCACCTTCTCTCGCCTGAGCCACAGGCTAGCAGCGGGCCGAACGGCCCGGACAGCCGCCGTGGCGCGGGATCATCCTCGCGGCGTGGCGGTTGTCGCCGGGCCGTGGAAGGCTGGGCGCATGCCCGAATCCCCTGAGGTGCAGGCGCTCGCCGACGATCTCGGCCGGCGGCTCGCGGGTCACGAGATCCGCGGCGTCGACGTGCTCGAGTTCCGGGTCACGAAGACGCGAGCGCGTCCGCTGGAGTCGTTGGTCGGTCGCCGCGTGACCGGGGTCACGCGCCGCGGCAAGCTGCTCGACGTCGCGCTCGACGACGACGCGCACTTCGTGGTGTCGCTCGGGCGGCACGGTTGGGCGCGCTACGGCGGCGCCGAGGCATCCGTCGCCGAGGCATCCGTCACCGAGGCGGCGACCGCCCGGGGCGAGTCGAACGTCGACGCGCCGCCACCCGCGCTGATCGTGATCGAGTTCGACGACGGCACGTCGCTCGAGCTGACGGATGCCGGTGACTGGATCTCGCTCGGCGGCTGGGTCGTCGACGACCCCTTCGAGGTGCCGGCCGTGGCCAAGCTCGGGCCCGACCCCGCCGATCCCGGGTTCACGCGAGCGGACTTCGACGCGGGCGTGGTGGGCCGGCGCAAGCAGGTCAAGGCCGTGCTGCAGGAGCAGGAGTCGCTCGCGGGCATCGGCAACGCGTACTCCGACGAGATCCTGCATGCGGCGCAGGTGTCGCCGGTCGCGCACGCCGCGTCGCTCGGCGGCGACGAGCTCGACCGCCTGTTCGCGTCGACGGTCGGGGTGATCTCCGAGGCGGTCGCGGCGAGGCGCGGGGTTCCCATCGACCAGCTGAAGGCCGCCAAGGTCGCGGCGATGCGTGTGCACGGGCGAACGGGGGAGCCGTGCCCGAGGTGCGGCGACGAGATCCGCGACTTCTCGTTCGCCAGCACCACCGCGCAGTACTCGGCGACCTGCCAGACGGGCGGCGAGGTGCTGCCCCTGCGCGAGTCGTAGCCGGGCCCGACCGACCGTGGACGCCCGCATCCTGCTCGTGCGGCACGGCGAGACCGACTGGAACACCGAGGGGCTGGTGCAGGGCCGCACCGACCTGCCGCTGAATGCGCGCGGGCGCGAGCAGGCCGACGAGGTGGCGCGGGCGCTCGCGGGCCGCGGCATCCGTCGCGTCGTCAGCAGCCCCCTGCGCCGCGCGACGCAGACGGCGGAGGTCATCGCCGACGCACTCGGCCTCGACGGCTTCGACGTCGACGCCGGACTGGTCGAGCAGGCCTTCGGGCGCGCAGAGGGACGGCGCTGGGCGGACGCGACCGCGGAGTTCCCCGACGGCGTCCCCGGACTCGAGGACCGTCCGTCCGTCGTCGTCCGCGCCGCGGCGGCGATCGAGCGCTGGGCCGAGCCCGGTGAGACGATCGCGGTCGTCACGCACCGCGGCGTCATCAACGCGCTCCGCCTCTCGGTGGGCGAGCACCCCGACACGGTCACGCCCGCGTTCGGCAACGCGTCTATCCACGAGCTCGTGCTCGCCGGCGGTCGGCTGCGCGCCGGCGACGACCACGCGTGAACGCGCTCAATCGGGCGACCCGAGGGGACCGGTGCCCGTCCCGTCGGGCACGGTCCGCACCTCGAGGAGCTCCTCGCGGCCGCTGCCCCCCGACACGGCGAGCGTGAGCACCGGCCCGACCCCCGCGGCGTAGAACTTCAGCTCCTCGACGTCGGGCTCGAGGGGCGTGGTGTCGCGAGTCAGCACCGCGCCGCTGAACGAGCCGTAGGGCACCTCGACGAGCTCGGAGTCGCCGAGCACGGCGCCGGCGTCCTCGGCCTCGCCGGCGAGGTACTCCTGGCGATACGCCATGCCAGGCCGCGGGTCGGCCGGCATCGCGATGCCCGGGAGCGCGCCGTCGACGCCCGCCTCGAAGCTGCCCTCGCGCGACACGACCTCGCCGCCCTCGAACTCCGCGGTGTCCTCGCCGAGGTACCAGACGGCACCGTCGGCGTCCTGCGCGTACCAGTCGAACGTGTCCTCCACGAGCTCGTCGCCCCGCGACACCGTGTCGCGGACGACTCGCGCCTCGATGCCGTTCGCGATCCGCTTCGTCTCCGAGGTCACGGTGACGCGCACGGTGAGGTCGCCGTCGGGATCGGTCTCGCGGTAGACCCACTGCGTGCCCGGCGTCATCGGCCAGTAGGGGTTGTCGATCTCGGTGGTGAACTCGGCAGGGTCGAGCTCGACGGGGTCATCGCCCTGCGGGAGCGCTGCGGCCGAGCCGGTCGACGCGGAGCCGTCGGCGGGGGCCGTCGACGCGGGCACCGGAGCCGTCGAGATGCAGCCGGCCAGTGTCGCGGTGGTGGTCGCGACGAGGACGAGGGCCGTGAGCCTCCTGGTGATCGAGTCCATCGGATGCCTCGATTCCCGCGCACGCACGGCGCGGTGCCCTTCCAGCATCCGTCGTCGTGCGCCCGGCCGCGAGGGCGGAGTGCCGTTCGGCCCGCGTCAGCGGCCGGCGCGGACCCCGGCGCGATCGGCGAGCCGGCGCTCGAGGTCGGCCTCGGACTCGACGAACCAGACGTGATCGGCGCGGTTCGACTCGCGCACGTAGTCGCGCAGCGCGTCGCTCTTCGCGACGTGGGCGCTGATGTCGCCCACGACCGCGAGACGCAGGCGGTAGTTCACGAGCTTCTGCGTGATCTCACCGGCCAGGCCGGTCTTCAGCTTGAAGAACTTCGGATCGAGGCGCTCGAGGGGCACGGCGACCAGCTCGGCCTGGTGCGACCAGGCCGATGCCACGAGGTCGGTGGCGTCGTCGGGCGTCGAGATGGGCTCTCCCTCGGCCTCGAGGAGGAGCACGCGGACGCCGTGGTGTTCGTCGATGCGCATGAGACGACCATAGCCCCCGGACGGGGGTGGCGGGTCATCGCCCGCTACGGCGAGCCGAGGCAGGTGACCTGGTTGATCCAGCCGTAGGCGTAGTCGTCGTGGCCGTAGACCACGGGGATCGCCTCGTCGGCCACGACGTCGTCGAACTCCATCGTGTCGGTGACGTCGGGCAGGAGGGCGTCGGCGTCGTTCGAGAACCCGAGCTGCACCTGCAGCGTCTCGCAGTCCGACTCCGTGAAGAGCGCCGCCTCCCAGCAGCCCTGCGCGTAGTCCGTCGGGCAGTCGGCGTCGTAGCGTCCGTCCAGGTAGAACTCGAGCGCGGCCGGGAACGCGAAGTACGTCTCGCTGGATTCGTAGCGCTCGACGCCGTCCTCCGACACGTCGGGGCCGTCCGAGCCGTTCGCGCCGCCCGGCGCCTGCTCGTCGAGCTCCTGCTCGATGGCCTCCTGCGCGGTCGTGGCGGCCTGCGTCACGAGGTTCGCGGCGGCGATGGCCCCGAACGTGACGAGCGCGATGAGCGCGACGCCGCCGGCGACGATGCCCGCGATCGCCCCGCCCGAGAGCCCCCGCTTCTGCCGTGGGGCGGCCGCGGCATCCGTCGCCGTCGTCGTGCCTGCTTCGTGCAGGAGCACCTGCCGGGCGGTCGCCAGCGTGGTCGCCCATTGCTCGGCCTCCCGTCGCTGCGCCGGGTCCTGGTAGCGCGACGGATGCCGCGCCCAGTACTCCTCGGAGTAGGCGCGCTCGACGAGCTCGACGGTGAGGGGTGCGTCGGGGAAGATGCGCAGCACCTGCCGCGCCGTGATGGGGTCCACACGGCGATCGTAAGCGGAGAACGGCCATGATGTCGCCCGCGGGTGAGACGATGGCATGGTGCCCGAGCTGCCCGAGGTCGATGCGCTCGTGGGGTTCCTCCGCGAGCGGGCGGTCGGCCGTGCCGTCAGCGGAGCGACCGTCGCCGCCATCGCCGCGCTGAAGACGTTCGATCCGCCGCTGCAGGCGCTCACCGGGCGCACCATCGACGGAGCGCAGCGACACGGCAAGTTCGTCGACCTCGAGCTCGGCGACCTGCACCTCGTCTTCCACCTCGCGCGCGCCGGCTGGCTGCGCTGGTACGAGGAGCTGCCGAAGACCGTGATCCGCCCGGGCAAGTCGCCCATCGCCCTGCGCGTGCGCCTCGACGACGGCTCCGGGTTCGACCTCACCGAGGCGGGCACCAAGAAGTCGCTCGCCGTCTACGTCGTGCACGATCCCGCCGAGGTGCCGGGCATCGCGCGGCTGGGTCCCGATCCCACCGCACCCGACTTCACGCTCGACGACTTCGCGGCGATCCTCAAGGGGCGACGCACGCAGGTGAAGGGGCTGCTGCGCGACCAGTCGGTCTTCGCGGGCGTCGGCAACGCGTACTCCGACGAGATCCTGCACAACGCGCGCATGTCTCCCTACGCGCTGGCCGCGAACCTCAAGCCCGACGACGTCGAGCGCCTCTACCGCGCGCTGCGCGACACGCTCGACGAGGCCGTCGCCGGAGCCGCCGGTCGCCCGCCCGAGGAGCTGAAGGACGGCAAGCGCAGCCGCATGCAGGTGCACGGCCGCACCGGCCAGCCGTGCCCGGTCTGCGGCGACACCGTGCGCGAGGTCATCTTCGCCGACTCGACCTTCCAGTACTGCCCCACCTGCCAGACGGGCGGCAAGCCGCTCGCCGACCGGGTGCTCTCGCGCCTGCTGAAGTAGCCGCTCCGCGTCACCTGTGCGGGGCCGAACCCACATGTCGGATGCCGCTGCGAGACTGTCGGTGATGACGTACCTCCACACCCCTCGCCTCCTGCTCACGGCCCTCACGCTCGACCACCTCGACGACTACCACCGCGTCTACGGCGACCCGCGCACGTGGGAGCACCTCCCGAGCGGTCGCCACGTCGATCGTGCCCAGTCCGCCCGTGCCATCGAGCGCTCGATGGAGAGTCGCCGCGAGCACGGGTTCGGTCACCTGGCGGTCACGCTGCGCGAACCCGTCGGCGAGCTTCCGCCCGGCGGGTTCATCGGCACCGCCGGGGCCGCGATGCTGCCCTTCGGCGCGTGGAACCTCGGCTACCGGTTCCTGCCCGAGGCGTGGGGGCGCGGGCTGGCGGGCGAGGCCGCCGCCGTGTCGATCGAGGCCGCCCGCGCCACCGCGCCCGACGCCCCGGTCACGGCGCGCGTGCTGGCGAACAATCCCGCGTCGATCCGCGTGCTCGAGCGACTCGACCTCGAGCTCGTGTGGCAGGGCGTCTCGTCGACCGAGCCGACCGGGCCCGACGACACGACCCACCTCGAGCGGCTGGTGTTCGCCGACCGTCAGCTCGACGAGGCGATGCTGCGCGAGGTCATCGCCCTCGGCTGATTCCGGGGGCAGACTGCATCCATGGCCATCTCCGAGACCGACCTCGTCCATCTCCGCCGCGCCGTCGCCCTCGCCGAGGAGGCCGCCGACGCCGGCGACGGCCCCTTCGGCTCCCTGCTCGTCGACCGCGACGGGGTCGAGCGCTTCGCCGACCGCAACCGCGAGCAGAGCACGGGCGACCCGACGCGGCATCCCGAGATCGAGATCGCGCACTGGGCCGTGACGCACCTGGCCCCCGCCGACCGCGCCGCCGCGACCGTGTACACCTCGGGGGAGCACTGCCCGATGTGCTCGGCGGCCCACGCGTGGGTGGGGCTCGGCCGCATCGTCTTCGCCGCGTCGTCGGCCCAGATCGCCGGCTGGCGCGCCGCGGCGGGCGCGGGCTCCTCGGCCGTGGCGGCGCTGCCCATCGCGGTCGTCGCGCCCGGGATCCCGGCCGAGGGTCCGGTCGACGGACTCGCCGACGAGGTCCGCGTGCTCATCGAGCGGGAGGCCGCATCGGGAGCGTGATGCTCCCGCCGGCCACCTGACGTGCGAACGGGCGACGGAGCGTGTGCTCCGCCGCCCGCACGGGTGGTTGCGCCTAGACGGGGCGCCCGGTCTCGGTGTCGCGGCGTTCGCGCTTCGCGGCCTGCGCGTCGAGGGTCGCGCGTTCCTCGCGAGCGGCCTGCTCGCGTTCCGCGGCCGCCCGCTCGTCGGCGGCGGCGGCGCGGTCGTCCCCGGCTGCGACGCGGTCGTCGTTCCTGGCCGTGCGCTCGTCGCGGGCGGCGACGTGCTCGCCGCCGCCGGCCGTGCGCTGGCCGGCGCGCGCCTCGGCGACTGCGGCGCGGGCCGCGTCCTCGTCGCGCACGTCGGGATCGACGTCGTCGGCCTTGCGCATGCGCTCGTCGGTCTGCGTGCGCAGCTGCTGCGCGTCCGCCTGGTGCGCGGCGCTCTCGCGTTCGAGGCGCTCCGCCTCGAGCTTCGCCTGCATCGCGTCGGCCTCTGCCTGCTTCGCTGCGGCCGCCGCGGTCGCGGCATCCGCCTCGCGTTCGCGACGCGAGACGTCGGTCTCGTAGGCATCGCGGCGCAGCTCCTCGGCCTTGCGACGCTCGGATTCGAGGTGCGCCTCGCGGCGGCGCCGGCTGGTCATGAGCCACGCGACCACGACGATCGCGATGATGACGATGATGCCGACGATGATCCAGATGATGGTGCTGGTTTCCACAGGGAACCGCCTCCTCGGGTCGGGTCACGTCCAGCCAAGCCCGCGAGGACGCGTGGCGGCAATGCCTTGCCAAACGCCGCCGGGTGCGGGATCATCCGCGCGCACAGCCCGCGTCGGCCGGCTCTCGCAACACGGCCCGACCGGCGAGGAGGTCGTCGAGGAGGCGCTCCAGCACGGCGAGTCCGTCGGGCGAGGTCACCGACTCGAGGTGCCCCTGCACGGATGCCACGCCAGGTCCCCGCAGCGCGTCCACCACGCCGGTCGTGGCATCCGCGGCCACCTCGAGCCCGAGTCGCGGCGTCCGCGAGCCCGCCGGCGCGAGGGCGGAGAACGTGTTGTAGAAGCCGATGGCCGCGCGCTGCCCGAACACGTCGACCTCGAGCTGCACGCCCTGGCGCGGTGCGGGCAGGGGCGCGAGCTCGAGCCCGGCGAGGCCGGCCAGCACCTGGTGGCTCAGGCAGACCGCGAGCAGCGGTCGAGCCGTCGCGAGCCGCGCCGCGAGGAGCTCGCGCAGGCGGGCGACCCGAGGGTCGGCGAGGTCGCGCGGGTCGCCGGGACCGGGCCCGAAGACGACGAGGTCCTCCGCCGGCTCCTCGGCCGCCTCGTGCCACGGCACCAGCCGCGGCTCGATCCCGAGGTGACGGAGCTGGTGCGCGAGCATCGTCGTGAAGTCGTCGTCGGCGTCGATGACGAGTGCGGTCGCCGCGCGGGAGGGCCGTGCCGCCTGCGGCGACCGCCAGAACGCCGCGAGCCGGTCGTTGCGCGCCTCGAGGAGCATCTCGAGGTGGTCGGCGTCGAGACGGCGTTCGGGGGCTGCCGCACGCGGGAGCGCGCCGAGTGCCGTGAGCACGCCGGCGGCCTTCGCCCGGGTCTCCGCCACCTCGCCGTCGGGATCGGAGTGGCGCACGAGCGTCGCGCCGACGGGCACGCGAACGCGGCCGGCGCCGTCGAGGTAGGCGGTGCGGATGAGGATCGGCGCGTCGACGTCGTATCCGCTCCGGCGAGGGGTGAAGCGCGCGAGCACGCCGGCGTAGTAGCCGCGCGGGGTCGGCTCGTGGCGCGCGATCACCGCGCACGCGTTTCCCATGGGCGAGCCAGTGACCGTCGGCGCGAACATCGTGCGGCGCAGCACCTCGCGCGGGTCGAGGGCTGAGCGTCCCTCGAGGAGGTACTCGGTGTGCGTGAGTCGCGACATCCGCTTGAGGAACGGACCACGGATGCGCCCGCCGTCGGGGCAGACCGCGCTCATCATCTTGAGCTCCTCGTCGACGACCATGACGAGCTCCTCGCGTTCCTTCACGTCGTCGAGGAACGCGAGCAGGTCGTCGTCGTCGCGCGCCGTGTCGCCGTGCCGGAACGTGCCGCTGATCGGGTTCATCGAGACGACGCCGTCGATCGAGGACACGTGCCGCTCGGGCGTCGCACCCACCGCGGCGAGCTCGGGGGTGCTGAACGCGAACGTCCAGTACGCGCCGCGCTCGTGCTCGAGCAGCTGCCGGAGCCAGCCGAGCACCGCGACGGCGGGCGCGGCATCCGTCGAGCCCGTGAACTCGCGGCGGATGACGAAGTTCGCGCCCTCGCCGCGCCCGATCTCGTCGTCGATGACGCGGCGCACGATGGCCGCGTAGTCGGCGTCGCTCACGCCCACGTCGAGGTCGTCGACGATCACCGGATGCCGCGGCAGCAGTGCGATCGCCTCGGCCACGCCGAGCGACTCGCGGTCGCGCACGACGAGGCAGCGGATCGGGGCGCCGTCGTCGTGCGCCGCGAAGCCGCGCTCGCGCACCTGGCGGAACGGCACGAGCGCGAGCACCTCCGCGCCGTCGAGCGGGATGTCGGCGAGGCGATCCACGTCGACCACGTCGCCGACGAGCACGTCGAGCACCGGTTCGTGCTCGCGATGGATCACCGCGAACGGGGGCGCGTCGGCGGCGAGGAGCGAGGGGAGCAGGCGGGTCATGTCGGTCTCCGGGTCGGGCCCTCGGCCGGAACGTCCCCGCACATGCGAGACGACCGCCTTCGGGCGGTCGTCGTAGCGTCGATACGCGTGGAGGCCGCCTAGGAGGCGGGCCACCAGGTGCGGATCGACGCGGTCATGACGAGCACTCTATGGCATGCCGTCGACGGGCGCATCCCGCGTGGCGCGCCGTTACGATGCGATGGTGCACGCCGACCCCCGTTCCGACGACCCGCCGCCTGCGCCACCGACGTCGGAGCCCGATCCCGCCCTCGTCGCGCGGCTGCGCGCCGCCGGGTGCGTCTTCGCGGAGGACGAGGCGGTGCTCCTCGCGGCGGCGGTCGAGGGCCGGGCGGATGCCGCGTCGGAACTCGAACGCCTCGTCGCGCGGCGCGTGGCCGGGGAGCCCCTCGAGCAGGTGCTCGGCTGGGCGGAGTTCGCCGGCCTGCGGATCGTGCTCGAGCCCGGCGTGTTCGTCCCGCGGCGCCGGACGGAGCTCCTCGCGGCCGAGGCCGCTCGGCTCGCTGGGGCGGTCTCCGGCCGGCCTGCGGTCGTGGTGGATCTCTGCTGCGGCGCCGGCGCGATCGGTGCAGCCGTCGTCGCCGCAGTCGAAGGCGCCGGTGGCGACGTCGAGCTCGTCGCCGCCGACGTCGACCCCGCCGCGGTGCGCGCCGCGCGCCGCAACCTCGAACCGCTCGGCGCCCGGGTCGTCGAGGGCGACCTCTTCGACCCCCTGCCGATCGACGTCCGGGGACGCGTCGACGTGCTCGCCGTGAACGCACCGTACGTCCCGACCGCCGAGATCGCGATGATGCCGCCCGAGGCGCGCGACCACGAGGCGCACGTCGCGCTCGACGGCGGCGACGACGGCCTCGACGTGCACCGACGGGTCGCGGCATCCGCCGCCGAGTGGCTCGCGCCCGGCGGTCACCTGCTCATCGAGACGAGCCGCGGCCAGGCGGCCCGCACGATCGCCGCGGTCGAGGCCGGCGGGCTCGAGGCGCGCGTGCTGCGCGACGACGAGCTCGACGCCACGGTCGTGGTCGGGCGGCGCTGACGCGTCTCCTCAGGCGCCGCCCCCTCCCGACTCGCGCGAGGCCTCGAGGATCTGCTGCACCTCCGAATCGGAGGTCTGACGGAAGTCGAGGTAGTGCATGCCCACCGCCATGAACCCCGGCGGTGTCGACAGGCACACGACCTCGTCGACCTCGGGCATCGCCGCGAGCTCGGCCATGCTGTCGGGGGCGCCGACGGGCATGGCCAACACGACGGATGCCGCGCCGAGCTCCCTGGCGACGACCGCCGCGACCCGGGCGGTCGCACCGGTGGCCACGCCGTCGTCGACGATCACGGCGGTGCGTCCCGTGAGGTCGACGGGTGCGGCACTGCCTCGGAACCGAGCGACCCGCGCCTCGAGCTCCGCACGCTCCTTCCGCTCGACGGCGGCGAGCTCGGCGTCGCGCACCCTGCCGTAGCGCAGGACGTCGTCGTTGAGCACTCGGGCGCCTCGCTCGCCGATGGCGCCCATGGCGACCTCGGGCTGGCGCGGGAGCCCGAGCTTGCGCACCACGAGCACGTCGAGCGGCGCACCGAGCGCCCTGGCGAGCTCGTCCGCCACGGGCACGCCGCCCCGGGGGAGTCCCAGCACGACCGGACGATCGAGCGCCCGGCCCGCGAACGCCCGCGCCAGCCGTCGGCCGGCGTCACGTCGGTCGGTGAAGTGCTCCATGTCGTGATGGTCGCACTCGCTGCTGCGGGATGCCACCCCTCGGACTCGCGCGAATAGCTGCCGGCACCCACTGCGTCAAGCCCTGTTTTCGGTCGACCCCCCCGCCTAGCGTTGGAGATCCGACGGCAGGGGACGATGGGCGACCGGATCA
>CBFGWW010000107.1:0-10457 GCA_965652625.1 uncultured Agromyces sp. | reverse complement strand
TGCCGACCGAGCCGATGAGCACGGCCGGCCCGTCGGCGGCCATGGGCGGGAAGTGTCCCGGCCGGTCGATCGAGAGCTCGGCCGTGGTCTCGTCGGCCACGACGACCGTGCCCTGGCGCGCAGCCGCGTCGAGCACGCGCGCCCGCGACACGCGGCTCATGGTGCGGCCCGTCGGATTCTGGAAGTCGGGGATGACGTACGCCATGACGGGGTTGGAGTGCCGGATGGCCTGCACGAGGCCCGCGGTCTGCTCGCGGTCGTCGACGAGGTCGTCGACGTCGTGCGGCGCGACGGGCACGGGGACGAGCCGCGCGCCCGCCGCCCGGAGCGCCTCGTAGGCGTGCGGGTAGATCGGCACCTCGGTGACGGCACGGTCGCCGCGGCCGATGAGCGCCCGGGACAGCAGCGCGATCGCGTGCTGCGCGCCGATCGTCACCATGATCTGGTCGGGGGTCGTCGCCAGCCCGCGGGCGGTGTAGCGGTCGGCGATCGCCTGCCGCAGCGCGGGTGTGCCGATCGGGTCGAAGCCGGCGTCGAGGAGATGCGGGGGGAGGTCCTCGACGGCCTGCCGAGCGATCTCGGGCAGCCACGGCAAGGCGGGCGGCGCGGCCTTGGAGAAGTCGATGTACTCGGCCTCGGGAGGGGCGGGCAGGATGGCGGGCGCGCCGGTGAGGCGGGCGACGCTGCCCGACCCGCGCACGCTGTGCAGGTTGCCCTGCTCGCGCAGGTGCCGGTAGGCGGCGGTCACCGTCGTGCGGCTGAGCCCCAGGCGCTCGGCGAGGTCGCGCTCGGCGGGCAGGCGGGTGTCGACGGCGATGCGCCCGTCGACGATGAGCAGGCGGATGCGCTCGGCGAGCGCCTCGTAGGCGCTGCCGGGTCCACGCCAGTCGCCGAGCAGGAGCTCGAGGGAACGCGCGGTCAGCGCGAGGTCGGCCATGAGGCCACTTTACGCGAATTGGCTCTATACGAGAAGGCCAATCATGGAATTGGATTGGGACATGCTTCGCCGACCGACCGATCCCGCGCCCGTGCTCGTCCGCCGATTCGTGCAGCTCTTCGTCGGGCTGTTCCTCTACGGCATCGGCATCGCGCTCATCGTGCGCGGCGAGCTCGGCGTCGCCCCGTGGGACGTGCTGACGCAGGGCATCGCGAAGCAGACCGGCCTCAACTTCGGGCTCATCACGATCATCACGAGCGGCGTGGTGCTGCTGCTCTGGATCCCGATCCGGCAGAAGCCCGGCTTCGGCACCGTCATGAACGCGCTGCTCGTCGGCCCGTTCGCCGACCTCGGCCTGTGGCTCATCCCGCCGGGGCTCGACCTGTGGGTGCGAGCGCTCCTGCTGCCCGCCGGCATCGTCGTGCTCGCCATCGCGACCGGCCTCTACATCGGGGCGCACTTCGGCCCCGGCCCGCGCGACGGCCTCATGACGGGCCTGCACCGCGTGACCGGCTGGAAGATCTGGATCGTGCGCACGGGCATCGAGGTGATCGTGCTCGCCGCAGGCTGGCTGCTCGGCGGCAACGTCGGCATCGGCACGCTCGCCTTCGCGCTGCTCATCGGCCCGCTGTGCGGGTACACGATCCCGCTCTTCGCGATCCGAGGGTCGGGCCGGATGCCGGCCGACCGCGTTCCGGCTCGGCGGCGTCGCGCACGGCGCCCTGCACGAACGGGCGCCGTTCCGGTGGTCGAGTAGCGCCGGCCGCAGGCCGACGCGTATCGAGACCGAACATGCTGCGTCTCGATACGCGTCGCGCTTCGCGCGGCGCTCCTCGACGACCGGCTTACAGGTTGCGCTCGGCGTACGCCGTCATCGCGTCGCGCACGAACTCGGCACCGGCCTGGCCGCCGTAGTTCGCGCCGAAGCGGGGGTCCGCCACGTACATCTCGGCGAGGCCGAGGAAGTACGCCTTCGACGGGCCCTCCGCGCCGCCGCCGGGCGTGCCCGGGATGCCGCGGAGCCAGTCGAAGTGGCGCCGGGCGAGGGCCTGCGCCTCGTCGCCGGCGGGGTCGACACCGCGCTCGTGCGCCGAGATCCAGTCGCTGCCGAGCTGCGCGGCGCGCTGCTGCCATGCGGCCTTCTCGTCGGCGCTCATCGAGCGCCACCACGCGTCGCTCTTCGCGTACGCGTCCTTCCCCCAGCGCTCCTCGACCTCGTCCTTGTACTGCGTGTGGTCGAAGCCGTCGAACATCTGCTCTGCCATGAGTCGTTCACCTCCCTCCAGTGCTCCGATGGTGCGTTCGACCGACGCGATCTGCCGCGCCAGCCGGTCCTGTTCCTCGCGCAGCCACTCGAGGTGGCGGCGCAGGGCGCGCTCGGCGTCGGCCTCGCGGTCGAGCACCTCCGCGATCGCGGGGAGCCCGAGCCCGAGGTCGCGCAGCAGCATGATGCGCTGCAGGCGCACGAGCGCCTCGTCGTCGTAGTACCGGTAGCCGTTGCCGCCGATGCGTGTCGGCGGCAGCAGCCCGATGTCGTCGTAGTGCCGCAGCGTGCGGCTCGTCGTCCCGGCGATCTTCGCGATCTCCTGGATCGACCAGTCGGCGACCCTCGTTCCCGTATCCATGTCGACCACGGTAAAGGTTGACGTTGCGTCAATGTCAAGCGATGCGGCATCCGATCGCTTGCAATTGCGCCAAACGCGATATATCGTGATCCCATCACAAACGCGATATATCGCGAAGACCAGCAGGGCGACGGATGCCGCCGGCACCCCGGTCCCGCAGAAGGAGAACACCATGACCATCGAGAAGTGGGTCATCGCACCCGGCGACTCCCGGGTCATCGACCTCGAACTCGTCCGCAAGCTCAAGGTGAGCCTGATCGGCGGCAAGGTCGACGTGATCGCCCACGACGAGCCCGGTGCGCGCATCGAGGTCTCGGGCGTCACCGGCAAGGACCTCATGGTCTCGATCGACGGCGACTCCCTCGAGATCGACCACCCGCAGCTGCGGTGGGACAACTTCCTCGAGGCGTTCAAGGGCTTCGTGGGCAGCGCCAAGGCCGAGGTCTCGATCCTCGCCCCGCGCAGCGTCGCGCTGAAGCTCGGCGTGGTCTCGGGCGACGCGCTCGTGTCGGGCTTCGCGGGCGACGCCCGGTTCAGCACCGTCTCGGGCGACGTGGTCGTCGACAGCCACGAGGGCGACATCGAGCTCTCGAGCGTGTCGGGCGAGCTCTCGGCCGGCAACCACACGGGCCGCATCACCGCGCACACGGTGTCGGGCGACGTGGTCGCGACCGGCGACATCGTCTCGTTCAACGCCGACACGGTCGCGGGCAACATGATCGTCGACGCGTTCAGCACCCCGAGCCGCATCGACAGCAACACCGTGTCGGGCGACCTCACGGTGCGCTTCGAGCCCGGCTCGGGCGCGCGCTACCGCATCAACACCGTGGGCGGCACGGTGCTCCTCGACGACATGACCGTGAAGGGCATGCTCGGCAAGGGCTTCGAGCGCACCGTCGGCGAGCTCGCCGGCAAGTGGCTCGACCTCGGCGCGAACAGCGTGTCGGGCAGCATCTCGATCATGCGCCGCGAGGCGTCGGCGACGGCGGGTGCGGCGGGCGCCGCGGCCGGCACGGGCGCGGGCGACGGCGACGGCGAGGCGTCGGCATGACCCCGCCGGTCTTCGCCCACGGCAACCTGCGCCTCTACCTGCTCGCCCTGCTCGAGGAGCAGCCCCGTCACGGCTACGAGCTCATCCAGGCGCTCTCCGACCGGTTCGGGGGCACGTACAGCCCCAGCGCCGGCACGATCTACCCGCGCCTCGCGAAGCTCGAGGAGGAGGGGCTCGTCACGAAGACCGCCGACGGCCGCAAGACCGTCTACGAGATCACGGCCGCCGGGCGCGCCGAGGTCGACTCCCGCCGCAACGACCTCGACGCCATCGAGGACGACCTCACCGACTCGGTGCGACGCCTCGCCGACGGCGTGCGCGCCGAGGTGAACGACGCCATGCGCTCGCTGCGCGCCGAGCTCGCGAGCGCCGCCCGCGAGGCCAAGCGCGCCGCGACGAGCACCTCGGCGAGCGCCGCGTCGAACGCGCCGGGCTACGGCACCGACACCAGCCGCGCCGTCCACGAGGCCGACCTGGTGCTCAACGAGTTCCGACAGCAGCTGCGCACCGACCTGCGCACGCACGCCCACCGCGGCGCCGTGACCGCCGACTCGGTCGGACTGCTCAAGGCCCGGCTCGCGCAGGTGCGCGCCGACGTGCTCGCGTCGCTGGTCGAACGCTGACACCGCCCCCGCACGGCCTCGCGCCGTGTCGGGGGCCGGTGCTGTGATGGTGGCATGGCGGATGTCACGCTCCACCCCTGGTCGGCCGACGACCTCGACCTGCTGCGCCGGGCCAACACGCACGAGCTCATGGACCAGCTCGGCGGGCCCGAGAACGACGAGCAGGTGATCGCGCGACACGAGCGCTACCTCCGGCTGCAGCGCGAGGGCACCGCGCACCAGTTCCGCATCGCGACCCCCGACCACCCCGAGGGCGTCGGCATCGTGGGGTACTGGAACCGTGACGACGACGGCGAGCAGGTGCTCGAGGCCGGCTGGTCGGTCGAAGCGGCCTACCGTGGGCAGGGCATCGCGCCCGCCGCGGTCATCGCGATGCTCGAGTGGGCGCGCGCCGACGGCGAGACGCTGCCCGTGCACGCCTATCCTCGCGTCGACAACCCGGCGTCCAACGCCGTGTGCCGCAAGGCGGGCTTCACGCTCGTGGGCGAGGCCGACGTCGAGCTCACGCCCGGCAACGTGCACCGGCTGAACGACTGGGTCGTCGAGCTCGCCCCCGCGCGGGCGTAGCCTTCAGGGGTGCTCGCCTACATCGCCGTCGCCGTCGGCGGCCTCATCGGCACCGGCCTGCGGCTCGCATGCGACCTGGCGTTCCCCCACGGCGACGGCGACTTCCCCATCGAGACGCTCATCGTGAACCTCGTGGGCGCGTTCGTGCTGGGCTGGCTCGTGGGCGGTCTCTGGACGCGCCCTACCACCCCCACGTGGTTCAAGGCCGGCCTCGGATCGGGAGTCATCGGATCGTTCACGACGCTCTCGGCCGTCATGGCCTCGCTCATCGTGCTCACGGGCGCCGGCGAGGCGTGGCTCGCAGCGCTCTACCTCCTCGTGTCCGTCATCGGCGGGCTCGGCCTCGCGGCAGCCGGCCTGCGCATCGGCTCGCTCATCGCCCACCGGCCGATGCCCACCGAGATCACGGATGCCGGAGAGACCCTGTGACGGGCGGCCTGGCGCCGGTCGTCGTGATCGCCGTGCTCCTCGCCGGAGCCGGCGGCGCCCTGCTGCGCTACGCCCTCTCGCGCGCGCTGCCGGTGCGGCCCGGGCACCTGCCCGGCGGCATCCTCATCGTGAACGTCGTCGGCTCGGGCGTCGCGGGCGCGCTCATCGGCCTCGCCGAGCGCGCGGCCCTCGACGGCGACCTCCGGCTCATCCTCGTCACGGGATTCTGCGGCGGCCTCACGACGTTCAGCACGTGGACGGTCGAGACCGTGGAGCTGCTCGACGGCGGCCGCTGGCGCGCGGCGATCCTCAACGTCGTCGTGACCCTCGCGCTGGGGCTCGCGGCGGCGGCGGGCATGTACCTGATCACGCGCTGAAACGATGGAGCCGCGGGTCCTCCCGTCCATCGACTTGACTTGCGCAGCCGCAGGAGTAGTGTCGTCCGCCGTGACGAACGAGGCGGGAACACCCGCTGAACCCAAGCCGGCCGGATCCACGGCCGCACCCGCCGAACTCAAGTCGGCGAAGCACTGGATCATCGGCGAACCGCTGCCGACCGAGAAGCTCGAGGGCCAGCTGCTCCCGAAGCGCTTCGCGCTCCCGATCTTCGCGAGCGACCCGCTCTCCTCCGTGGCCTACGCGCCGCAGGAGCTCGTGATGATCCTGCTCGTCGGCGGGCTCGCGTTCCTGTCGTTCACGCCGTGGGTCGCGCTCGCCGTCGTCGTGCTCCTCGTCACGGTCGTGGCGAGCTACCGCCAGCTCATCCGCGCGTACCCGTCGGGCGGCGGCGACTACGAGGTCGCGCACCGCAACCTCGGCGAGAAGGCCGGACTCGTCGTGGCATCCGCCCTCCTCGTCGACTACGTCATGACGGTCGTCGTGTCGGTCGCCTCGGGCGTCGACAACATCATCTCGGCGATCCCCGAGCTGAATCCGTTCCGGGTCGAGCTCGCGATCGTGTTCGTCATCATCCTCGCGGCCGTGAACCTGCGGGGCGTCAGCGAGTCGTCGAAGGCCTTCGCGATCCCGACCTACCTGTTCATCGGCAGCGTCTTCATCATGATCGTCGTGGGCCTCACGCGCACCGCGCTCGGCGACCCGCCCGTGGCCGAGTCCGCCGCCTACGACGTGCAGGGGGAGTCGCTCACGCAGGCGGCGATCATCCTGCTGCTGCTGCGCTCCTTCGCGAGCGGATGCTCCGCCCTCACCGGCGTCGAGGCGATCTCGAACGGCGTGCCCGCGTTCCGCCTCCCCAAGATCCGCAACGCGCAGGCGACCCTCGTCGCGATGGGCGGCATCGCGATCATCCTCTTCTCGGGCCTGACGGCGATGGCGCTCATCTCGAACGTGCACTACGCCGAGGATCCGTGCCACCTCATCGGCTGGGCGGAGTGCGCCACCGAGCCGCAGCCGAGCCTCATGGCGCAGGTCGCCGCGGCGACGTTCGGCGGCGACTCGTTCCCGTTCTACCTGATCCAGGCGGCGACCGCGCTCGTGCTGCTGCTCGCGGCGAACACGGCGTTCAACGGGTTCCCGCTGCTCGGGTCGGTGCTGGCGCGCGACGGCTACGCGCCGAAGTCGCTCTCGACGCGCGGCGACCGCCTGATCTACTCGAACGGCGTGATCATCCTGGCCCTCGTGGCGATCGCCATCCTCCTGATCTTCCAGGCGAACCTGACCGTGCTCATCCAGCTCTACATCATCGGCGTGTTCGTCTCGTTCACGATCGGGCAGACGGGCATGGTGCGGCACTGGCTGCGCGAGCTGTCGCTGCGGCGGCATCCGGCGAAGGGCGCGTCGAAGCGCCCGGCCGCGCAGGCCGACGACGCCCGGCCGCTCTCGCGGGGCGCGATCATGCGCGCGCTCGTGATCAACGCGATCGGCGCTGCGATGACCGCCGTGGTGCTCATCGTCGTCACGGTCACGAAGTTCACGCACGGCGCGTGGATCGTGTTCGTGATGATGCCGATCCTGTTCTTCCTCATGCTCGGCGTGCATCGCTACTACCGCGACGTCGAGCGGGAGATCGAGCCCGACCCGACCACGACCTTCGGCGCCGAGGGCGACCACGCGATCGTGCTCGTCGGCCGCATGCAGAAGCCCACGCTGAAGGCGCTCGACTACGCCATCGCAGCCCGCCACGACTCGCTCGAGGCCGTGCACGTGTCGCTCGACGAGGCGCAGACCAAGCAGCTCAAGAAGGACTGGGTGAAGCAGAACATCCACGTGAAGCTGCGCATCCTGTCGTCGCCCTACCGTGATCTGAGCTACCCGCTCATCCAGTACATCAAGCAGCACCGCGCCGAGCACGGCTCCGAGGTGATCACGGTCTACATGCCGCAGTACATCGTGGGCCACTGGTGGGAGAACCTGCTGCACAACCACAAGGCCCGGCGCATCCGCCAGAAGCTCATGCTCGTGCACGGCGTGACGGTCGCGCTCGTGCCGTGGCTGCTCGACTCGTCCGACCTGATCTACGGACGCCGCTCGCGCCCGCTGCCCGGCCAGGACCGTCGCGGCGAGCCCGTGCGTCCGGTTCCCCGCCGCGCGCCCGCGAACGAGAAGCCGACCGGGGCGTCGCGCCGGTAGACTCCGCCCATGGCCGACGTCGACCCCGAGGTCCGAGCGCTCATCGAATCCGTCCAGAACCCGGTGCGCCGCCGTGACGCCGAGACCCTCGTGGAGCTCATGTCGCGCGCCACCGGGCAGTCCGCCCGGATCGCCTCCTCGGGCATCATCGGGTTCGGCACGTATCACTACCACTACGAGAGCGGCCGCCAGGGCGACGCACCCGGCGCCGGTTTCGCGCCGCGCAAGCCCTCGACGACCATCTACCTCAACGACGGCATCGCCGCGCACGCCGACGAGCTCGAGCAACTGGGCCCGCACACCACGGGCGTCGGATGCCTCTACGTGAAGGACCTCGAGCAGGTCGACCTCGACGTGCTCGAGCGGGTGGTGCGCTCGTCGTACGAGACGCTGACGGCGGGCACGTTCGGCCGGCGGGCCCGCGAGGGCGGCGACTAGAGCATCGCCATGATCTGGCGCGCGATCATGCGGCCCGCGCGGTTCGCGCCGATCGTGGACGCCTGCGGCCCGTAACCCGCGAGGAAGATGCGCGGGTCGTTCCACGACGCACCCTGCCCGACCGTGACGCCGCCGGCCTTCTCGCGCAGTCGCAGGGCCGAGAGGTGGCGCAGCTCGGGCCGGAAGCCCGTCGCCCAGATGATCGCATCGGCGCGCGCCATGCCGCCGGAGGCGCCGTCCCACACGACGCGATCGGGCTCGATGCGGTGGAACATCGGTCGGGCGACGAGCAGGCCGCGATCGATGCCCGCGGCGATGCGGCGGCTCTTCGGCACGCCCGTGCCGCTCACGACCGAGGGCAGGGCGCGGCCCGATCGCGCGGCCTCGTCCTGCCGGGCGACCGCGGCCGACGCGCCCTCGAGGTCGAGTTCCTGGCGGTCGAGCCAGTCGATGGGCCGTCGTGAGACCCAGGTGAGCCCGGCCGCGACCTCCTCGAGCTCGAGCATGAAGCCGATGGCCGACGTGCCGCCTCCCACCACGACCACGTGCTGGTCGCGGAAGTCCTCGGCGTCGACGTAGTCGGACGTGTGCACGTGCCGCCCGGCGAAGTCGGACATGCCGGGGTAGTACGGCACGAACGGCGCCCCCCACGTGCCGGTCGCGTTCACGAGGAACTGGGTGGCGATCCCGTGGCGCGGCGTCTCGGGCTCCTCGTACGTGCGTCGTCGGCGCCCGAAGAAGCCGCGCGCCCTCAGCTCCTCGATCGGCTGCGGCGAGAGGTCCTCGTAGCTGACGAGCAGGTCGGCGCCGTCGTTGACCACCGAACGCACGTTCATCGGACGCCGCACGCGCAGGTCGAAGTGCTGCTCGAACCGGCCGTAGTAGTCGGCGACGACCTCCTTGGCGGGCAGCGTGCGGTCGGCCGTGTCGAAGCTCAGGCCGAGTTCGGCCATTCCGGGCAGGTCGTTCACGCGGTGCGCGATGCCGAGTCGGAGCGAGGACCAGCGGTGCTGCCACGCCCCGCCCGGACCCGGCGCACGGTCGAGCATCACGAAGTCCTCGTCGGCGAGGAGCTCGAACCGACGCAGGTAGTAGGCGACGGAGAGGCCGGCCTGCCCGGCGCCGATCACCACGACCTTCACGCGTTCAGGGTCCGACATCACGGAGACCATCTCAGCACGTGATCCTGTGTGCTCGTGCACGTCGATGCCGCGTCCCGAGGGGCGGTCACGACGTTGTGCACCACCGCCGACCGAGCCCGATCCGCGGTGCTAAACTGGCAGTCGGACGAATTTCATCTATCAGAGAGCGCCGGGTGACGACCATCCCACCCGGCCAGACGTCGTAAGGGGGTCACGCATGGGGCGCGGCCGTCAGAAAGCCAAGCACACCAAGGTCGCTCGGGAGCTGAAGTACTTCAGCCCGAACACCGACTATTCGGCGCTTGAGCGCGAGCTCACCAACTCGCACCATGACGAGCACGATGACGAGATGTCGAAATGGTCGGAGTATTCCGACGACGACGACACCTACGTCACGGGCGACGAGCAACGCGCCTGAGCGCGAGCGACGTCGCAGCATCCCCGCGGATCACCTCCCGCCGCTGAGTCGGCGACTCGTCTCCTGAGGCGTTCCCACGGGCAGTTCGTGCACGCTCGGGTCGTCTCGGCCCGTCACGCCACGGCGTCGCGCCAGCGCGCCGTCGTCTCGGCGAACCGCTCGAGCTCGGCGAGCGATCCGTTGGGCGTGATCGCGCGCAACACGACCTCGTCGACGACGTCGAACGCGCCGAGCCGGGCGGCGTCGTCGATCGTCGCATCGATC
Source organism: uncultured Agromyces sp. (assembly GCA_965652625.1). GTDB lineage: Bacteria > Actinomycetota > Actinomycetes > Actinomycetales > Microbacteriaceae > Agromyces. The sequence goes on along the minus strand of CBFGWW010000107.1, from coordinate 374 downwards.
GCGCGGATCCCCGCACGCTCGAAGTTCGCAGCGTACGAGGGCACCGTCTCGTAACGCCGGGCCTCCGCCTCGAGCGCCGGCCGCGCCGCCTCCTCGGCGATGGTGCGCGCGTACAGGATGCTGCGCACCGACCGCTCGCGGGCGTCGCGCCGCAGCTCGGCGGTCGCCTCGGCCGCCACGTCGGGCGTGAGCCAGTTGAGGAGCACGCCGTCGGCCTCCTCGGCGGCGAGCCGCCGCATGCGCGGGCCGAGGGCGCCGACGACGACCGCGGCATCCGTCGCCTGTCGCAGCGCCGCGATGCCGTCGCGCACGAGGGCGAGCGGATGCCGCGCCCGGCCCGACCCGATGCCGAGCACCGTGCGGCCGGCCGGGAG
>CBFGWW010000106.1:0-10463 GCA_965652625.1 uncultured Agromyces sp. | reverse complement strand
TTCCCTCCGCGGGCCCATCCTTCGAAATCTCATGCGTTCGGCCGCCGCCCGCCGTGCACGGGGGACGGCGGGCCGCCCGCCGTGCGCGGCGAAAGGCACGCTACATTCGGCAGATGCTTCAAGGCTTCATCGGGTGGCATGCCGTGATCATCGCGGCCGTCCTGCTCCTACCCGCCGCGATCGTCACGCTCGCGGTCGTGCTGCTGCGCCGATTCGGCCGCGACTGACGGATCAGGCGGTCGCGCCCACGACCATCCAGCGCGTGCCCCGCGCCCGCAGCGACAGCGTCACCGCCCGCGCGGCGAGGTAGCCGATCGCGAACGACGCCGTGAGCCAGGCGAGGGATGCCGCTCCGGGGAGGCCCGCGGCATCCCCCCACCAGACGGTGCCGAGCGCCAGCGGCACGAAGACCGCGAGGTTCACCAGGCCGGTCCAGGCGAGGTAACGGGCGTCGCCCGCGCCGATGAGCACACCGTCGAGCACGAAGACGAGTCCGCCGAGCGGCGCCGACAGTCCGAGCACGACGAGCGAGGGCGGCAGCAGCGCCGCGACCTCGGGCGACGAGGTGAACAGCGCGGGCAGCACCCACGCTGTTGCGACCACCACTGCGCCGAGCACGACGCCCGACCAGACACCCCACTCCAGGCAGCGGCGCAGCACCGCGCCCACGTGGTCGACGTCGCCCGAGCCGAGGCCCTTGCCGATGAGCGCCTGCGCGGCGATCGCGAGCGCGTCGAGCGCGAACCCGAGCGTGAAGTAGATGGTGATCGCCACCTGGTAGGCCGCGAGCTCGTCGGACCCGAGCGAGGTCGCCGCCCACGTCGCGAGCAGCAGCGCCACCCGCAGGCTCGCGGTGCGCAGGAACAGCCAGCCGCCCGACACGGCCCCGCGCAGGACGCCGGCGTGATGCGGCCACGGGCTCGCGCCCACCCGCCCGACATGCCGCGCGACGACCACGAGGTACACCGCGACCATGCCCCACTGGGCGACGACCGTGCCGATGGCGGACCCCGCGATGCCCCAGCCGAACCCGTAGATGAAGACCGCGTTGAGCGCGATGTTCGCGGCGAAGCCGATGCCGGCGACCCACAGCGGCGTGCGCGTGTCCTGCAGGCCGCGCAGCAGGCCGGTGGCCGCGAACACGACGAGCATGGCGGGGAGTCCGGCCATCGAGATCGAGAGGTACACGGATGCCGCGTCGGTCACCTCGGCGGATGCCCCGAACAGCCCGACGAGCCACGGCGTCGCGCGCCAGCCGACCACCGCGAGCACCGCGCCGAGCCCGAGCGCGAGCCACAGCCCGTCGACCCCGGATGCCACCGCGCCGCGCTCGTCGCCCGCGCCGAGACGGCGGGCCACCGACGGCGTCGTCGCGTAGGCGAGGAACACCATGAGCCCGATGATCGTCTGCAGCACGGCGCTCGCGAGCCCGAGGCCCGCGAGTGGGGTCGCCCCGAGGTGGCCGACCATGGCGGTGTCGGCCAGGAGGAACAGCGGCTCGGCGATCAGGGCGCCGAGCGCGGGCACGGCGAGTCGCAGGATGTCGCGGTCGACCGCGCGGCGGGTGAGGGTGGTGCTCATGTGCTCCCGAGCCTAGGCCGCGCCCCTGACAAGCCGATCATCAGAAAACGGATGCATTGGAACCGCTTTCCTCGGTACGTTGGTCCGAGGTCGGCCTTCGGGCCGCGAGCGGCACGAGGAAGTGCCGCCGCTCGTCGGAGGGCATCGATCGTTGCGAGACAGATTCGGGAAGCACGAGAAGAGAGGGCATCACCGATGAGAACCTCATCAACACCCGTCCGATGGCGCAGGAGAGCGCTCGCGGCAGCCGGAGCGCTGGTGCTCGGCACGTCGCTGTTCGCCGCCACGAGCGCGAGCGCCGAAGAGGACGACCCGCGCGAAGGCCTTGCGCCCGGGTACCACGACGCCGGCGAGGCCATGAGCAACATCGAGTGGCTCGCGAAGCTGCCCCGCGTCGCGCCGTTCGATGCGGCTCCCGGCAACTTCGGATTCGTGAACTCCGACCTGGCGTTCACGGGCGACAACGCCATCGTCGGCAACTTCAACGGCTTCCAGGTCTACGACATCTCGGATCCCGCGAAGCCGGCGCTGCAGTCGTCGTTCGTGTGCCCCGGCGGCCAGGGCGACGTCTCCGTGTACGGCGACCTGCTGTTCATGTCCGTCGAGGAGACCCGCGGGCGCATCGACTGCGGCACGCAGGGCGCCGGCGGCACCGTGAACCTCGAGCGGTTCCGCGGCGTGCGCATCTTCGACATCAGCGACATCGACAACCCGGTGCAGCTGCCGGGCGTGCAGACGTGCCGCGGCTCGCACACGCACACGCTCGTGACCGACCCCGACGACCCGAACAACATCTACATCTACAACTCGGGCACGTCGAGCGTGCGGTCGCCGCTGGAGCTCGCGGGCTGCGAGAACGCCAACACGAACACGCAGACCCCCGTCACGACGGGCAACCCCACGCAGTGGCGCATCGACGTCATCAAGGTGCCGCTCGCGGCGCCGCAGACAGCGTCGATCGTGAGCCAGCCGCGCATCTTCACGAACCCCGAGACGGGTGCCTTCAACGGCCTGCAGAACACGCCTTCCGGCACGCTGCACCCGAGCGGCATCCCGTACAGCCCGCTGCCGAACACCAACACGTGCCACGACGTGACGGCGTTCCCCGAGATCGGGCTCCTCGCGGGCGCCTGCCAGGGCAACGGGATCCTCGTCGACATCTCCGACCCGGTGAACCCGGTGCGGATCGACGCGGTCGCCGACCCGAACTTCTCGTACTGGCACTCGGCGACGTTCAACAACGACGGCACCAAGGTCATCTTCACCGACGAGTGGGGCGGCGGCACGTCGGCCCGCTGCCGGGCGACCGACAAGCCCGAGTGGGGCGCTGACGCGCTGTTCGACATCGTCGACGGCAAGCTGGAGTTCCAGAGCTACTACAAGCTCCCGGCCGTGCAGACCTCGCAGGAGAACTGCGTGGCGCACAACGGCTCGATCGTGCCCGTCCCGGGTCGCGACATCATGGTGCAGGCCTGGTACCAGGGCGGCCTCTCGGTCATCGACTTCACCGACACGGCGAAGCCGATGGAGATCGCGTACTTCGACCGCGGCCCGATCGACGAGCCGAACCCCTCGGGGCTCAACCTCGGCGGGTACTGGTCGACGTACTGGTACAACGGCAACGTGCTCGGCAGCGAGATCGCGCGAGGCTTCGAGACCCTGGCGTTCACGCCGAGCGCGATGATGTCGGCCAACGAGATCACGGCTGCGGGGGAGATCCAGCTCGACGAGTTCAACGCGCAGCTGCAGTCGAAGCTCGTGCACGACCCGAGCTACGCGGTCGTGCGGTCGTTCGTCGACCAGGCCGAGCGCAACGGCGACCTGAGCGGCAACGCGCTCAAGCAGGTGCGCAAGTCGATCGACCAGGCCGAGAAGCTCTCGGCCGGCGGGTCGGCGAGCGCCAACGCGGTCGCCACGCACCTCGGCAACGCGGGTCGCACCTCGGGCCTGGCCGCCGACTCGAACCTCGTGCAGGCGCTCGACGCGCTCGCCGAGGCGGGGAGTTGACGAGCGGATCCGACTGATCGGATGAGGGGAGGCCGGGCTTCGTGCCCGGCCTCCTTTCGCATCCCGGGCCGGGTGCGTCGGGTCGTCAACGCGACGACCGGTAGGACTCAGGACGTGCGCTCCGCGAGCATCTCCTGCATGCGGGCGATCTCGATGCCCTGGTCGCCTTCGACGTGGGCTGCGAACTGGCCGACGCCCGGCTCCTGGCCGCCGCCCGCCTGGTAGAGGTCCTGCACCATCTGCAGGGCGCCCTGGTGGTGCTGGATCATGTACTCGAGGAACAGCACGTCGAACGCGTCGCCCTTCGCGGCCTCGAGCTCCGCGAGCTGCTCCTCGGTGAGCATGCCCGGCATCTCGTGCCCGGCGCCGTGCCCGTCGTGGCCGTTCTCGCGCAGCGGCTGCGCCCGATCCTGGAGCCACTGCGCCATCTGGTCGACCTCGTCCTCCTGGCTCACCTCCATGCGCTCGGCGAGCAGGCGGATGTCGCGGTCGTCGGTGCGCGCCTTCACGTAGCCGGTCATCACGAGGGCCTGGGAGTGGTGGTCGATCATGTCGAGCATGAACGTCACGTCTGCGTCGGTGTGTTCGGGGACCCCGATCTCCCCGGCCTCCTCGGGCGTGAGCGTGCGGTTCGGCTCGCCCGGCGCGCCCAGTTGCACGACCGGATCGGTGGAGGCGGGCTCGCCGCCCACCGTGCACGCCGTCAGGCCGAGCGCCAGCACGACCGCCGCCCCCAGCCCCAGAGACCGCCCCATCGCCGTCATCCCGCTCCTCGCCCTCGATTCGACCGAATGACCCCAGTCAAGCCGAAGTCGGCGGAGATGTCGAAGGCGGCCTGCTGCCGAACGTCCGCCCGCGGGCGTATGGTGTGCCCGTGGCCACCCGCATGCCGGGCGACGAAGGCCCGGCCGAGCAACTGCGCCGTCGATTCCGACTGCATCCGGCGCAGGTGGTGGTCGTCGGGTTCGCGGCAGCCATCGCCGCGGGAACGCTGCTCCTGCTGCTGCCGGGGATGACGGCGCCCGGCCGCTCGACGAGGTTCGTCGACGCGCTGTTCACCGCGGCATCCGCGGTGACGACGACGGGGCTCAACACGGTCGACACGGCGACGCACTGGACCTTCCTCGGCCAGCTCACCATCATCGTGATGACCCAGCTCGGCGGCCTCGGCATCCTCGTGTCGGCCGCGCTCGTCGGCGTGCTGCTCGCGCGCCGCCTCTCGCTCCGCACGCGCCTGAACGCCGCGGGCGAGTTCCGCGCCGAGGGGTTCACCGACCTGCGTCGGCTCGTGCGCGCGGTCATCGGCATCACCCTGCTCATCGAGGCGGTCGTCGCCGCGCTGCTGTTCCTGCGCTACGTCACCTACTACGGCTGGGACCCGGGCAAGGCCGTCTGGAACGCCGTGTTCACGTCCATCTCGGCGTTCACGAACCTGGGCTTCACGCTGCAGTCCGACAGCATGCTGGGCTTCGTCGGCGACCCGTTCGTGTGCCTCCCGGTCTGCGCCGCGGTCATCCTCGGCGGCCTCGGGTTCCCGGTCATCGTGCAGCTCTGGAAGGACTGGCGGCATCCGCTGCGCTGGAGCATGAACACGAACCTCGTGATCGTGGGCACGATCCTGCTGCTCGCCGGCGGCTGGGCCTACCTCACGGCCGTGGAGTGGTCGAATCCCGGCACCCTCGGGCCGCTCGATCCGGCGACGAAGGTGCTCGCCGGGTTCTTCGCGTCCGTCATGACCCGCTCCGCGGGGTTCAGCACCGTCGACATCGCGGCCATGAGCAGCGAGAGCTGGTTCGCGACCGACGTGCTGATGTTCATCGGCACCGGGCCCGCGAGCGTCGGCGGCGGCATCCGCATCACCACCTTCCTCGTGCTGTTCTTCGTCATGCTCGCCGAGTTCCGCGGCGAGGCCCAGGTGAACATCTTCGGCAAGCGCCTGTCGCGGGCGGTGCACCGCCAGGCGATCACGGTGGTGCTCGTGGCCGTCGCCGCGGTGGTCGGACCGACCCTCCTGCTGCTCCAGATCACCGAATCGTCACTCGACAAGATCCTGTTCGAGGTCATCTCCGCCTTCAGCACGACGGGGATGTCCACGGGCATCACGCCGGAGTTGCCCGATTCCGCCAAGGTCGTGCTCGTGCTGCTCATGCTCCTCGGCCGCGTCGGACCGCTCACCCTCGGCAGCGCGCTCATCCTGCGCGACCGCCGCATCCTGTACGAGTTCCCGAGAGAGAGGCCCGTCGTTGGCTAGACGCTCATTGTTCGGCGACCAGGGATACACGCGTCGCATCGCCGAGGCCGACTCGGTCGCGGTCATCGGGCTCGGCCGGTTCGGCCGGTCGCTCGCGCTCGAGCTCATGGCGGGCGGCACCGAGGTGCTCGGCGTCGACATCCGCGAGGACAACGTGCAGAGCCTCAACGGCCAGCTCACGCAGGTGGTGCGCGCCGACCCGACCAAGCCCGAGGTGCTGCGCCAGCTGTCGATCGACCAGTTCGACCGGGTCGTCGTGGCGATCGGCGGCAACCTCGAGGCGTCCATCCTCACGTCGTCGGCCCTGCTCGCGATGGGCCTGCCGTCGATCTGGGCGAAGGCCGACTCCGCCGAGCACGCGGTCATCCTCGAGCAGCTCGGCGTGCACCACGTGGTGCAGCCCGAGAGCGACATGGGCCGCAAGGTCGCGCACCTCGTGCGCGGAGCCGCGCTCGACTACATCGAGATCGAGCGCGGGTACGCGATCGTGAAGTCGGCGCCGCCCGAGCGGCTCTGGGGGATCCCCCTCGGCAAGACCGGGCTGCGCAAGGAGTTCGGGGTCACGATCGCGGCATTCAAGAAGCCCGGCGCCGACTGGACCAACGCCGACGCCGAGACCGTGCTCGGGGCCGACGACACCATCCTCATCGTCGGCCCGACGCGCAAGGCCGAGGGGTTCGCGCAGCTGCGCTGAGCCGGCGGATGCCGCGGGCACCACGCGAGCCTGCGAGTGCGCCGTGAGACGCGGGGTCGGGGCATCCGCTCGGCTCCGGAGCAGGCCTAGGCTGTGGGGATGACGAAGCTCCCCTCAGGCATCGCGAAGGACGAACTCGACGACGAGGTGCGCCCGCAGGACGACCTCTTCCGGCACGTCAACGGCAAGTGGATCGAACGCACCGAGATCCCGGCCGACAAGGCCCGCTACGGCTCGTTCCTCGTGCTGCACGAGGAGGCCGAGAAGGCCGTGCGCGAGATCATCGAGGAGGCGCAGGAGGCCGAGCCGGGCACCGAGGCGCGCAAGGTCGGCGACCTCTACGCGAGCTTCATGAACGAGCAGCGGGCCGACCTGCTGGGCGCCACGCCCATCGCCGGGCAGCTCGTCGAGGTCGCGCTGGTGAACTCGGTCGAGTCGTTCCTCGAGACGCTGGGCAGGCTCGAGCGCCAGGGCATCGCCGGGCTCGTGCAGCTCTACGTCGACAACGACCCGGGCGACCCCGAGCGCTACCTGGTGTTCGTCGAGCAGGGCGGCATCGGCCTGCCCGACGAGAGCTACTTCCGCGAGGAGCGCTTCGCCGCGGTGCGCACCGCGTACAGCGCGCACCTCGAGCGCATGTTCGCGCTGGCCAAGCTGCCCGACCCGGCCGACCGCGCGGTGCGCGTGTTCGACCTCGAGACCGACCTCGCGAAGGCGCACTGGAACAACGTCGACACGCGCGACAGCGAGAAGACCTACAACCTCTACGCGTGGGCGGATGCCGCGGCCGCGTCGTCGCTCGACCTGCGGGTGTGGCGCGACGCCATGGGCGTGCCCGAGGGCGCGTTCGCCGAGCTCGTGCTGCGCGAGCCGTCGTTCGTCGAGGCGCTCGGCGGCCTGCTCACCGAGGAGCGCCTCGAGGCGTGGAAGGACTGGCTCGCCTGGCAGGTCATCCGCTCGACGGCCGCCTACCTGTCGAACGACTTCGTCGAGGCGAACTTCGACTTCTACGGTCGCACGCTGACCGGCACCCCGCAGATGCGCGAGCGGTGGAAGCGCGGCGTCTCGCTCGTCGAGGGCGCCATGGGAGAGGCCGTCGGCCGCATCTACGTGGAGCGCCACTTCCCGCCCGCGGCGAAGGAGGCCATGGACGACCTCGTCGGAAACCTCGTCGAGGCGTACCGGGAGTCGATCACCGGGCTCGAGTGGATGGGCGACGAGACGCGCGCGAAGGCGCTCGAGAAGCTCGACAAGTTCACGCCGAAGATCGGCTTCCCCGTGAAGTGGCGCGACTACTCGACGCTCGAGATCGATGCCGACGACCTCGTCGGCAACGTGCGGGCCACGGCGGAGTTCGAGTTCAACCGCGAGCTCGGGAAGATCGGCAAGCCGATCGACCGCGACGAGTGGTTCATGACGCCGCAGACGATCAACGCCTATTACAACCCGGGCTTCAACGAGATCGTGTTCCCGGCGGCGATCCTGCAGTACCCGTTCTTCGACGCCGGGCGCGACGCCGCCGCGAACTACGGCGCGATCGGCGCCGTGATCGGCCACGAGATCGGGCACGGGTTCGACGACCAGGGTTCGAAGTACGACGGCGACGGCCGGCTCACCGACTGGTGGACCGAGGCCGACCGGGCGGCGTTCGAGGACCGCACGAAGGCCCTCATCGCGCAGTACGACGCCCTCAGGCCCGCGCAGCTCGACGGCGAGAACGGCGACGACCACCATGTGAACGGCGCCCTCACCATCGGCGAGAACATCGGCGACCTCGGGGGACTCGCCATCGCGTGGAAGGCGTACGTGCTGTCGCTCGACGGGAGGAAATCACCCGTCGTCGACGGCCTCTCGGCCGCCCAGCGGTTCTTCCTCTCGTGGGCGCAGGCCTGGCAGATGAAAGGCCGCGACGAGGAGGTCATCCGCCTGCTCGCGATCGATCCGCACTCGCCGAACGAGTTCCGGTGCAACCAGATCGTGAGGAACATCGACGAGTTCTACACTGGCTTCGGTGTGACTGACGACGACGCCCTCTGGCTGGATCCGGCCGAGCGGGTGACGATCTGGTAGACCACCCAGCAGTACCAACCGATCCGACCTTCTCGAGCGCGCCGCTGACCGCGGTGGGGGAGCGCCGACCGTCCGAGGAAGAGCGTGCAATCACCGTGGTGACGTCGTCGCAGGGTTCCGAGCGGCGAGCGCGCCACGCGAGCATCCGGAGGGGACGACACCGCACGGACGAGCACAACGAGGACTTCACCCGCGGGTTCAACGCCCTCGGCGAGCTCGCGCTCGCGGGGGTGCAGGTCTCGGCCCGCGCGACCGACCTCGCCACCGGGAAGGTGCTCTTCTCGGTCGACGACCACGTCGTGATGCCCACCGCGTCGATCGGCAAGGTGCTGCTGCTCGTCGAGGTCGCGTCGCGGCTCGCGGGTGCCACCGCCGAGGCGTTCACCGTGCTCGACCGCGCCCCGCGCGACGCCGTCGGCGACTCGGGCATCTGGCAGCACATGCAGTCGCCGTCGCTGCCGCTCGCCGACCTCGCCGCACTCATCGGCGCCTCCAGCGACAACCTCGCCACGAACGTGCTCATCCGCCACGTCGGCCTCGAGGCGGTGCGCGCGCGCACCGAGGCGCTCGGGCTCACCCGCACGGCGCTCCTCGACCTCGTGCGCGACCACCGCGGCCCCGACGACGCCCCGCAGCTCTCGATCGGCTCGGCCAAGGAGCTCACCTGGCTCTTCGCCTCGCTCGCCCGCGGCGAGGTCGTGAGCCCCGAGGTCTCGCAGCGCGTGGTCGGCTGGCTGTCGCTCAACGCCGACCTCTCGCTCGTGGCCTCGGCGTTCGGCCTCGACCCCCTCGCGCACCGCATGCCCGACCACGGCGTGCTGCTCATGAACAAGACGGGCACCGACGGCGGCGTGCGCAGCGAGGTCGGCGTGCTGCGCGGGCCGCGCGCGAGCGTCGCCTATGCCGTGTCGATGTACTTCGCCGACACGATGCTCACCTCGCGCCTCGCCGTGCTCGACGGCATGCGCCAGGTCGGCCTCGACCTGCTCGAGTACGTGCACTGAGCCCTGCCGGTCGGTCAGGTGCCGAGCGGATGCCGCAGCAGCCGCACGAGCACCGCACCGTGCACGGCGCCGACCGCGGCACCAGCGGCGACGACGCAGGCGAGCAGGATGCCGACGCCGAGCGCGTTCACGCCCACGTCGAACATGAGGCTCGGCCCGAGGTAGGTGAGCGGCAGGGCGAGCGCCCACGCGACGGCGTTCGCGGGGATCCAGCGCCAGGCGTGCTGGACGTGGCGCCTCAGCACGACGACCTGCGCGCTCGCGAGCACGGGCCCGAGGAGCAGGCCGAGTCCGGCCGCGGCGAGCAGGATCACGGCGAGCGGCGGCTCGGCCATCGTCGCGCTCGACGCGGCATCCGTCGCCTCGACCTGGCCGGTGACCAGCGAGATCACCGTGCTCGGGACCATCCCGAGCAGCCACGCGATGCCGGCGCCGACGGCGGTCGCCCACACCCACGAACCGCGCGACAGCGACGGAAGCGGGTCGCGGAGCACCCGCCACTGCGCGTAGCCGACCACGACGCCCTCGAAGAGCGTGCCGAGCGCGACCGCGGCGATCGCCGTCGCGACCTCGAACCACGGCCCGAGCCGCGCGCCGAGCAGCACGACGAGCCCGGCGCCGACGAGGAACGAGCCGCCGAGCCCGACGCCCTCGCCGATCGCGTTGGCGAGCACCCAGCGTCCGTAGAGGCGGCGGTCGATGTCGGCGCGTGCCTCGACGTCGATCATGCCCATGCCTGCAGGGTAGGTCGCGCCGACGCGGCCGCGCGGGCCGTTCGTCCCGTGCTCTCGACTTCGCCCCAGCGACATGTCGAATCCGCCTCACATGAGGCGGATTCGAAATCTCACTGAGGGGA
>CBFGWW010000105.1:0-10468 GCA_965652625.1 uncultured Agromyces sp. | reverse complement strand
CATGGTCACGCAGCCCGAGCTCGAACGCGACATCGCCGAGGCCGAGCGGCCCGATCGCCCGGTGCGGCGGATGCTGCGCGGCATCCGTCGACGGATCGACCGGCACCCCCGGCTGCGCGTCGCCTACCGCGTGGGGGTCGGCGCGCTCGGCGGCGTGATCGCGGTCGGCGGACTGCTGCTCGTGCCGCTGCCCGGACCGGGCTGGCTCGTCGTGTTCCTCGGCCTCGCGATCCTCGGCACCGAGTTCGCGTGGGCGAAGCGCCTGGCGGCGTTCACGAGGCGCCAGCTCGCCCGCTTCTGGGCGTGGTGGCGGGCACGCCGCGCGGCGTCGGCCGAGGGCTGACCGCCGCAGCTCGGGAGACGCGGGTCGCCCGACCGGTCAGCCGCGGCTCGCGCGCACCCAGGCCTCGACCTCGTCGACCGTGCGCGGGATGCCCGCCGAGAGGTTCTCGGCGCCGTCGGCCGTCACGAGGATGTCGTCCTCGATGCGCACGCCGATGCCGCGGAACTCCGCCGGCACGGTGAGGTCGTCGGGCTGGAAGTACAGCCCCGGTTCGATCGTGAAGACCATGCCCGGAGCCAGCTCGCCGTCCAGGTAGAGCGACCGGCGAGCCTGCGCGCAGTCGTGCACGTCGAGGCCGAGGTGGTGGCTCGTGCCGTGCACCATGTACCGGCGGTGGAACTGGTTGTCGGGCTCGAGCGACTCCTCGGCCGAGACGGGCAGGAAGCCCCACTCCGCGGTCTTCCGGGCGATGACGGCCATCGCGGCGGCGTGCACCTCGCGGAAGATCGCCCCCGGCCGCACGACCGCGAACGCGGCATCCGCGGCCTCGAGCACGGCCTCGTAGACCTGGCGCTGCACGGCCGAGAACATGCCGTTCACCGGGAACGTGCGCGTGATGTCGGCCGTGTAGTAGCTGTCGCGCTCGACGCCCGCGTCGAGCAGCACGAGGTCGCCCGGCACGACGGGGCCGTCGTTGCGGGTCCAGTGCAGGATCGTGGCGTGCGGGCCGGCCGCGGCGATCGAGCCGTAGCCGACGTCGTTGCCGTCGAGACGGGCGCGCGTCGCGAAGACGCCCTCGATGACCCGCTCGCCGCGCACCTCGGAGGTGATGCGCGGCAGCTCCTCGAGCACCTCGGTGAAGCCGCGCTGCGTCGCGTCGATCGCGGCGCGGAGCTCGGCCACCTCGTAGTCGTCCTTCACGAGGCGCAGCTCGGACAGGACCCGGGCCAGCTCGACATCCGGCTCGTGCTCGGCGTTCACCTCGAGCGAGAACGGGGTGTCGGCGGCGTTCGTCGACAGGGCCGTCTCGGCGGCCCAGCGGATGCGGGCGTGGTCGACGCGCTCGGTGATCGCGGGGTCGGCCTCACGCAGGACGAGCGTCGCGGTGTCGACCCTGGAGAGCACGTGGTCGAGGTCGGCGACGTCGCGCGTCGCGATCGCGAGGTCGGCGGCGACGTGGGCGAGCGAAGGGCGGGCGCCGATCCAGAACTCGCCGATCGCGGGGTTGGCGTAGAACTCCTCGGAGTCGCGTCCGGCGCGCTCGCGGAAGAAGACCGTGGCCTCGTGGCCCTCGGCGGTCGGCTCGAGCACGAGCACGGCGCCCGGCTCGGAGTCGGAACCCCAGCCGGTGAGGTGCGCGAACGCGGAGTGGGCCCGGAACGGGTAGTCGGTGTCGTTCGCGCGCTGCTTCATGTCGCCGGCGGGCACGATGAGCCGCTGGCCGGGGAACGCGGCCGAGACGGTGGCGCGACGCGCGGCCGCGTGGGCGGCCTGTTCGCGGGCGGGCGGCAGGGTCTCGTCGCGCTCGGCCCAGCCGCTGCCGATGTAGCGCTTGAATCCCTCGGAGCCCGGGGTGGTCGAGCGATTCGCGTTGCGGCCCTCCTCGTCGGGGGCGGTGGGTGCGGTGGTCGTGCTGGTGTCGCTCGTCTCGGACATGTGCTCCATTCTCGCACCGTCCGAGGACCTCACCCGACGGGCGCAGGCCTCACCCGACGGGCGTCAGCGTCGCGACGACGGGCCGGTGATCACTCCCGGCGTGGTCGACGTCGCCGATCACCCGGAACGCGTCGACCCGCCAGCCGGGGGTCGCGAGGACGTGGTCGATCGGGCTGCCGAGGAGCTCGGGCACGTCGGTCGGCCACGTTCCGAGGCCTCCCGCCCCCGCTGCCACGGCCGCGTCCCGGCACCGGCCCAGGTCGCCGCCGTCGATGCCGCGGCCCGCGAAGTGGTCGACCGTCGCGTTGAAGTCGCCCGCCATGATGACGTCCTCGCCCGCGCACTGCTCGGCGAGCCAGTCGAGGTCGCTGCGCCAGTTGCGCAGCTCCCACCGGATCGGCGCGACCGCGTGCACGGCGACGATGCGCGGGCCGTCTCCGTCGACGGGCTCGGCGACGATCGACGGCAGCGTGTTGGTGTTGCCCGGCGGCCCGGGGGAGAGCGCCGACACCACCTCGTAGTCGCCGAGGTCGGGCGAGATGAGGATCGTCGTCGAACGGGCCTTCGCGATGTCGTCGAACGCGACCGTGTGCACCCACATGGGCCGCCCGCCCTCGCGCATCGCGATCGCGACCTCCTCGCCGAGCGGGTCGGTCGTCTCGGGGAGCACGACCACGTCGGCGCCCTCGTCGAGGGCGAGGCCCGCGATGGTCGCGGCGTCGGGAACCTCGCCGAGGGTGTTCCAGCTCAGCACCGTCACGGATGCCGCGTCGCCCGCGGCATCCGACCCGCCCATGCCGCGCACGGCGAGCACCGCCACGTTGCCCACGGCGTAGAGCGCGAGCACGAGCGCCATCCCGATGCCGAACACGCGCGTGGCGCGGGGGATCACCGCCAACGCGAGCACGAGCGCCGCCACGCCGCCGCACGCCGCCGCCGCTCCGCGGAGCGCCACGACGTGCGCCGCCACCCACTGGTTCTGCAGCCCGAAGCCCTGCGGCCAGAGGAGCACGGCCGCGACCAGGGCGGTGCCGAGCACGAGAGCCCAGCCGAGGATGCGGGGGAGCATTCCATCCACCCTAGGCGAGGCCCGGCGCGCGCGGCCGAGGCACCGCCGCTGATCGGCTGGGAGGATGCCGGGACTAGCATGAAGGGATGCCAGCAGCCCCCCTCACCGTCGGCGAGGCGGACCTGCACGCGCACTCGACCGTCTCCGACGGCACCGAGTCGCCGGCCGAGCTCATGGCGCAGGCAGCCGCGGCCGGGCTCTGGGGCGTCGCCCTCACCGACCACGATTCCACCAGCGGCTGGGCGGAGGCGGCGGCCGCGGTGCCCGACACGGGCGTGGTGCTCATCCCGGGCATGGAGCTGTCGACGCGCGAGGGCTTCATGAGCGTGCACATGCTCGCCTACCTCGTGGACCCGCTCGACGAGCGCCTGCTCGCCGAGACCTCGCGCATCCGCGAGTCGCGCCTCACCCGCGCCGAGGAGATCGTGCGGCGCATCGGCCGCGACTACGACCTCAGCTGGGACGACGTGCTGGCGCAGACCAGCGAGGGCGCCACGATCGGCCGCCCCCACATCGCCGACGCGCTCGTCGCCCGCGGGCACGTGGCCACGCGCTCGGCGGCGTTCGCCGGCATCCTGCACCCGCGGGCGGGCTACGCGCAGCCGCACTACGCGCCCGACCCGCTCACGGGCGTGCGGCTCATCCGCGCCGCGGGCGGGGTTCCCGTGCTCGCGCATCCCGGCACGCGGGGCGCCGAGCGGGTCATCCCGCCCGAGCGGCTCGCGCGGCTCGTCGACGCCGGGCTCTTCGGCCTCGAGATCGACCACCCCGAGAACCGCGACGACGCCAAGGTCCGCCTCCGCGAGCTCGCGCGCACGCACGGACTCGCCGTCACCGGGTCGAGCGACTACCACGGCACGGGCAAGCCCAACCGGCTCGGCGAGCTGCGCACGGTGCCCGAGGTCGTCGAGCGCATCATCGCCGAGGGGCGGGGTTCGGCGGTCGTGACGCCGTAGGGCGCGGGGCGTCCGGCCCTTCGGGCGCGCTGGGCGCCCGAGCCGAGGCCCGGGCACCGACGGCTCAGGCCTGCGGTGCGGCGCCGCCGGTGCGCGGACCACGACGGCGGCGACGACGACGCGGTGCCGCGTTGCCGTCGTGGTGCTCGTGGCCCTTGCCGTCGTGGGTGCCGGTACCCGGCTCCTTGGCTGCGGCGACCGCCGAGTCGGCCTTCTCGGCCGCGGGTGCGCCGCCCTCGCCCGTCGGCTGGCCGCTGCGGGTGCGGCGACGCGAGCGCGAGCGCGGCGCGCGCTCGGCGCCCTCGGCGCGTCCCTCGCTGCGGCCGGCCGTGCTCGAGCGCGTCGGGGCGGCGGCGGCGGTGGGCTTCAGGCGGCCCTTGGTGCCCTCGGGGATGTCGAGGTCGCTGTAGAGGTGCGGGCTCGACGAGTACGTCTCGGTGGGCTCGGGCTGGCCGAACTCGAGCGCGCGGTTGATGAGCGCCCACTTGTGCAGGTCGTCCCAGTCGACGAACGTCACGGCGATGCCGGTCTTGCCCGCGCGGCCCGTGCGGCCGGCCCGGTGCAGGTAGGTCTTCTCGTCGTCGGGGATGGTGTGGTTGATGACGTGCGTCACGTCGTCGACGTCGATGCCGCGCGCCGCGACATCCGTGGCGATGAGCACGTCCTTCTTGCCCGCCTTGAAGGCGGCCATGGCGCGCTCGCGCTGGTCCTGGTTGAGGTCGCCGTGCACGGCGGCGGCGTTGAACCCGCGGTCGTTGAGCTCCTCGACGAGCTTCGCGGCGGCGCGCTTCGTGCGCGTGAAGATGACGGTCTTGCCGCGGCCGTCGGCCTGGAGGATGCGCGAGATCACCTCGTCCTTGTCGAGCGAGTGCGCCCGGTAGATGAGGTGCTTGATGTTCGCCTGCGTGAGGCCCTCGTCGGGGTCGTTCGCGCGGATGTGGATCGGGCGCGTCATGAAGCGGCGCGCGAGCGCGACGATCGGGCCGGGCATCGTGGCGGAGAACAGCATGGTGTGCCGCGTCGCCGGGACCTTCGAGAAGATCTTCTCGATGTCGGGCAGGAAGCCGAGGTCGAGCATCTTGTCGGCCTCGTCGAGCACCACCTCGTGCGCGTCGGCGAGCGAGAGGATGCGCTGGTTCGCGAGGTCGATGAGCCGGCCCGGCGTGCCGACGACGATCTGGGCGCCGGCCTTCAGCTGCTCGATCTGGCCCTCGTACGCCTTGCCGCCGTAGATCGAGACCACGGTGGTGGGGCGGTTGGAGGTCGCGAGCTCGAGGTCCTCGGTCACCTGCACCGCGAGCTCGCGGGTGGGGACGACGACGAGCGCCTTCACGCCCGGCCCGGGCGCGTCGCCGAGGCGCTGGATGAGCGGGAGGCCGAAGCCGAAGGTCTTGCCGGTGCCGGTCTTGGCCTGGCCGATGATGTCCTGCCCGGAGAGGGCGAGGGGGATGGTCTGCTCCTGGATGGGGAAGGCATCGACGATGCCCTTCCCGGCGAGGGCGTCGACGATGTCGGACGCGACGCCGAGGTCGGTGAATGTAGTCAAAGATCTGCCTGTCGAAATTCGTGATGAGGGGATGCGCCTCGTCTCGATCACAGGCGCATGGCCGCGGATCCAACGCCCGCATGCCCCTCCACACTATCGGAGTGAGCCTGTGAGCCTCTCGGACGGCGCCTGAGCGGCCCTCGAAGGGGGTGCCTCTGAAGCGCCCCGAACGCGCCCGACGACCGCTCCGGGGTGCCGGCGAGGCTCGGATATAGGCTGTCCCCGTGGTGTTCTGGACGAATCGGCGGGTCCCCCGCCCCGAGACGCCGCGCCTGCGTCCCCGCGTCGCCCCCACCGAGCTGGCGAAGGTCGACTTCGCCGAGCTGGTGCCCGAGCCCGTGCCGTTCCTCGGCCAGGCCGCGTACATCCAGCTCGAGTTCTTCGAGAACCTCGCCAAGGCCGTGGCGACCGCGCCGACGCTGCCCGCGAAGGAGGGGCTGAGCGCCGCCGCGGGTGTCGCGCTCCGCAAGCACCACGCCCTCATCGCGGAGCTCCGCCGCCTCGGCGTCGAGCCCGACGACGTGATGGCGCCGTTCGCGCCCGCCACCGACCGTTTCCGGATGGCCACCTCGGGCGCCGACTGGTACGAACTGCTGCTCGGCATCCACATCACGGCCGGCATGCTCGACGGCTACTTCTCGCGGCTCGCCGAGGGACTGCCGGTCGAGCTCGGCTCGCGCGTGCGGGCCATCCTCGACGAGGAGGGCGCATCGGTCGTGCTCGAGACCGAGCTGAAGTCGGCGATCGAGCACGATCCCGACCTCGCCGATCGGCTCGCGCTCTGGGGGCGCAGCCTCGTGGGCGACACGCTGCTCATCGCGCGGTCGGCGCTGCGGGCGTCCGAGGCATCCGGCGACGACGTCGAGCCCGTGTTCACCGAGCTCATCGCCGACCACACGCGCCGCATGGACGCGCTCGGGCTCACCGCCTGAGCGGCCGGCGCTCTGGCGGCTCCGATGTGCGGCGCGCGCTCGGGCTCACCGCCTGAGCGGCCGGCGCTCTGGCGGCTCCGATGTGGGGCGCGCGCTCGGGCTCACCGCCTGAGCCGGCGAGTCGCGACGCGAGACCGCTAGGCCCTGCGAGCGGATGCCCCGGGGCGGGCGAGCCGTTCGAAGAGCGCCGTGTCGGCGTGCTCGCGGCGCGGCCCGATGAGGAGCACGGCGCCGACCGACGCGAGGCCGGCGACGGCGAGCGAGACGACCCAGATCCATCCGCCGTCCCACGCCCAGCCGAGCCAGGTGAGGGCGACCCACACGACCGCGGCAACGCCGGCGCCGATGGCCGGGACGAGGGCGCTTCCGTAGGTGTGGCGACGCGGGAGCGCGTAGCGCGCCGCGAGGCCGAGGATGGCGCCGCCGAGCACGACGAAGAGGAGCTCCATCGTCAGGCGACGAATCCGACGCGGCGCGACTCCTCGGAGCCGATCTCCACGTAGGCGAGCGCGGGCGCCGGCACGACGTAGACGGTGCCCTTGTCGTCGGTGAGCTTCAACAGCGCGGACTGCCCTGCGAGTGCGGCCGCGACGGCCTCCTCCACCTCCGCCGCCGAGTGCGACGTCTCGAATGCGAGTTCACGGGGGGAGTTCTGGATGCCGATGCGAACGTCCACGGTGCGCCTTTCTGCTCTTGCTGAAACCCTACGACACGGGCCGCGCCGGGCCGTACGCGTTCACTGTCGGCGGAACGCGTTAGCGTTCAGGCATGCCCGGCACCGCGACCCTCCTGCATCCCGTCGCGACGCTCGTCGACGGCCAGCACGCGGTGGTGTTCGGGGCTCCGGGCAGCGGCAAGACCCGGCTCGTGATCGACGTGGTCGCCGAGCGCGTCGAGCGCCGCGGCTACACGACCGACGAGGTGCTCGTGCTGTCGGCCACGCGGGCGTCGGCCACGGCCCTGCGCGACGAGCTCGCGGTGCGGCTCGGCGTCACGACGCGCGGCCCACTCGCCCGCACCGCGAACTCGGTCGCGTTCCAGCTCGTCCGCGCGTTCACGGGCGAGCCGGTGACGCTGCTCACGGGCGCCGAGCACGACCAGATCGTGGGCGAGCTCCTCGAGGGCGGCATCCGCGACGGCTTCGGGCCCGCGTGGCCCGACCCGCTCACCCCCGAGGTGCGGGCCCTGCGCGGGTTCCGCTCCGAACTGCGCGACGTCATGATGCGCGCCGTCGAGCACGGCGTCGCCGCCGACGACCTCGCCCGGCTCGGCGAGCGGGCGGGTCGGCCCGAATGGGTCGCCACCGCCGCGTTCCTCGCCGAGTACGCCGAGGTCAAGGAGCAGCTGCGGCCGACGCAGTTCGACTCCGCCGAGCTGGGGGCGTTCGCCGCGGCGATCGTGCGGCGCAGCATGATCGACCCCGCGGCATCCGCGGCGCTCGGGACGCTCGCCGGGCTGCGGCTCATCGTCGTCGACGACGCGCAGGAGGCGACCGAGGCCACCGCCGCACTGCTCGGCGCCTTCGCTGCCCGCGGGGTCGCGATCGTCGCCTTCGGCGATCCCGACGTGGCGAGCAACGGGTTCCGCGGCGGCCGTCCCGAGCTGCTCGGTTCGCTCGGCGCGGTGGTCGACGGTCCGGTGCGCCGCATCGAGCTCGACGCGGTGCAGCGCGGCCGCCCCCCGATCCGCGAGCTCGTGCGCTCGGTCACGGCGCACAGCGGCACGGCGCTCGGCGGCACGCATCGACAGGCGGCGCTCGCCGGGCTCGGCGGGGGATCCGGCGGCCGCGCCGACGGCGGCTCCGACGGCCGTGCCGACGAGGTCTCCGACGGCCGCGGCGACTCCGACCCCCTCGCGCCCGTGCTCGGCATCGAGGCGGCCTCGCACGCCGCCGAGTGCCAGGCGATCGCCGGGCTGCTGCGCGAGCGCCACCTGCTCGACGGCGTGCCGTGGTCGTCGATGGCGGTCGTCGTGCGCTCGGGCGCCGACGTGCCGGCCATCGAGCGAGGCCTCGCGCTCGCCGATGTGCCGACCGCGGGCGACGCGGCCCGCACCGCCCTGCGCGAGGCGCCGGCCGCCGCCGCGCTCCTCGCCGCGGCGTCGTTCGTGCTCGGGCGCGAACCCCTCACGGCAGAGCTCGCCGTGAGCCTGCTCACGGGTCCGCTCGGCCGGCTCGACGGGGTGGGGCTGCGTCGGCTCCGCCTCGCGCTGCGGCACGAGGAGCTCGCCGCGGGCGGCTCGCGCCCGGGCGACGAGCTCCTCGTCGACGCGCTGTCGGCGCCCGGCGGCTTCGAGACCATCGACGCCGCGCCCGGCCGCCGGGCCGCGCGGCTCGCGAAGCTGCTGCACGCCGCGCGCGCCGTCGCCGAGACGGGCGGCACCATCGAGGAGGTGCTCTGGTCGCTGTGGGACGGCAGCTCCCTCGCCGCCGAGTGGGGCGCGCAGGCACGGGGAACGGGCGTGCTCGCCGAGGAGGCGAATCGCGCGCTCGACGCCGCCGTCGCCCTGTTCGCCGCCGCGACGCGGTTCGTCGAGCGCGAGCCCGACGCTCCGGCCCTGCGCTTCGTCGACGACGTGCTCGCGAGCGAGCTCCCCGAGGACTCCCTCGCCCCGCGCCGCAACGCCGAGACGGTGCTCGTCACCACTCCGCCGACGCTCATCGGCCGCGAGTTCGACGTCGTGGTCGTCGCCGGCCTCCAAGACGGCGTGTGGCCGAATCTCCGTCCGCGCGGCACGCTGCTGCACGCCGGGCTGCTCCCGCGCGTCGTGCAGGCCGCGCGCGCCGGCGCACCGCTTCCCGCGCCCGAGACCACCGCCGAGGCCCGCGCCACGGTCCGCGGCGACGAGCTGCGGCTGTTCGCGCTCGCCGCATCCCGCGCCCGCCGACAGCTCGTGCTCAGCTGCACGGCCAACGACGACGAGCAGCCGTCGATGCTCATGGGCTACGCGGCCGAGCGCCTCCGCGCCCGACGCCGCCCGCTCCACCTGCGCGGGCTCGTCGGCGCGCTGCGCCGCGACCTCGCCGCGAGCCGCGATCACGAAGCCGCCGCGGCGCTCGCGCTGCTCGCGGAGGAGGGCGTTCCGGGCGCGCACCCCGACGACTGGTACGGACTCGCTGCGCCGTCGACGACCGCGCCCATCGTCGACCTCGACGGCGACCCCGAGGCCGTCGTGGCGGTCTCCCCGTCGCAGATCGACCGCGCCGAGGAGTCGCCGCTCGGCTGGTTCATCGACCGCGTCGCCGCTCCGCCGTCGGGCATCGCCGCCTCCATCGGCACGCTCATCCACGCCGTGGTCGAGGAGGCCGGTCGGCGCGACGACGGCGACACGAGCATCGAGGCGCTGTGGGCGTCCGTGGAGGAGCGCTGGCGCGACCTCCGCTTCGAGGCGGGGTGGGTCGCCGAACGCGAGCGCCGGGGTGCCCGCCGCATGGCCGAGGGCGCCTCCGACTACCTCACCCAGTTCCGCGACGACCGCAAGGTCCTGCTCGGCGCCGAGGGCCGCTTCACGCTCGTCGTCGATCGCATCCGGATCACGGGCACCATCGACCGGGTCGAGGCGTCGCCCGACGGCACGACGGTCATCGTCGACCTGAAGACGGGGCGCACGACGCCGACCGCCGAGCAGACGGCGCAGCATCCGCAGCTGGCGGCCTACCAGCTCGCCGCGCGCCTCGGCGAGGTGCCCGACGCGGGGGTCCACGGCGGCGCGAAGCTCGTCTACGTCGCCAAGCCCGTGCGGGGGCTCGCCTTCTCGGAGCGCGCGCAGCAGCCGTTCGACGACGACGACGAGGCGGCATTCCGCGAGCGGCTCGCCGCGGTCGCGCGCACGATGGCGGGCAGCGAGTTCGAGGGCCCGGGCGAGCTCGGGTTCCGGTCGCGCTTCGGGTCGTGGCAGTACCGCGTGCACCTGGTGCCGGCGGTGTCGGCATGAGCGCCGGCCGCGGGGCGGCGTCGACCGGCCAAGGGGCGACCGGCGCTGCCTCGCTGGGTGCTGCCTCGATCGGCGCCGCCGAGATCGCCGCGA
>CBFGWW010000104.1:0-10508 GCA_965652625.1 uncultured Agromyces sp. | reverse complement strand
TTCGATGACCTGGACGAGGCCCAGTATTCCCTGCCCGCCCTCTCGACCGTTGACCCGGGGAGGGCGCAGATCGCCGAAACGGCGGTCGACCTCCTCGTCGGCCGGATCCAGAGCAGGAGCCAGGAGCCGGCGCCTGCGCGCGAGATGCTCGCCGACTTCCGGATTGTCCAGCGCGAATCCTCTTGACAGTGTGATCGTTCACACGCCATGCTCTTTTACAACGTTTACCTACAACGTCGGAACCGAGGAGCCCCTGACCGCCGCTCTTGGCCGGGCAGCTCCACGATGCCGCCCTCGTGGCCGATCGCGCCCGGCGGGCGCTCTGTGACAAGGGTGTTGCACCACCGCGAGAGGAAATCCTGTCCCATGAAACCGAGGATTCTTGCCACCGTCAGCTCCGCCGCCCTCGCGGCCGGACTCCTGGCCGGCTGCTCAGGGGCCGGCGGCAGCGCCGAGGCCGCCTGCACGAACACGATCACCAAGAAGGACGCCCCCCAGGTCACCGTCTGGGCGTGGTACCCCGCGTTCGAGGAGGTCGTCGACCACTTCAACGCCACGCACGACGACGTCCAGGTCTGCTGGAGCAACGCCGGCCAGGGCAACGACGAGTACACGAAGTTCTCGACGGCGATCGAGGCCGGCTCGGGCGCGCCGGACGTGATCATGCTCGAGTCCGAGGTCCTCTCGAGCTTCGCCATCCGCGAGGCACTCGTGGACCTCACCGAGCACGGCGCGAACGAGGTGAAGGACGACTACACCGAAGGCGCGTGGAAGGACGTCTCGAGCGGCGACGCGGTCTACGCGATCCCGGTCGACGGCGGCCCCATGGGCATGCTGTACCGCAAGGACATCCTCGACCAGTACGGCATCCCCGTGCCCACCACCTGGGACGAGTTCGCCGCCGCGGCGCAGGCGCTGAAGGATGCGGGCGCCCCGGGCGTCCTCGCCGACTTCCCGACCAACGGCCGCGCCTACAACCAGGCGCTCTTCGCCCAGGCCGGCTCGGTGCCGTTCGAGTACGACAGCGCTGAGCCGACCGACATCGCGATCGACGTGAACGACGACGGCTCAAAGGGCGTCCTCGCGTACTGGGACGACCTGGTGAAGAAGGGCCTCGTCGCGACCGACGACGCGTTCACCGCCGACTACAACACCAAGCTCGTCGACGGCTCCTACGCCATCTACGTCGCCGCGGCCTGGGGCCCCGGCTACCTCTCGGGTCTCGCCGATGCCGACAGCGACGCCGTCTGGCAGGCCGCGCCGGTGCCGCAGTGGGATCCGGCCGACCCCGTGCAGATCAACTGGGGCGGCTCGACCTTCGCGGTGACGAGCCAGGCGAAGGACAAGGAGGCGGCCGCGGTCGTCGCCAAGGAGGTGTTCGGCACCGAGGAGGCGTGGAAGATCGGCATCGAGGAGGCCGCGCTCTTCCCGCTGTGGAAGCCCATCCTCGAGTCGGACTACTTCCGCGACCTGGAGTACCCGTTCTTCGGCGGCCAGCAGATCAACAAGGACGTCTTCCTCGAGGCGGCGGCCGGGTACACCGGCTTCACCTTCAGCCCCTTCCAGAACTACGCGTACGACCAGCTCACCGAGCAGCTCTACGCGATGGTGCAGGGCGAGAAGAGCTCCGACGAGGCGCTCGACGACCTGCAGGCCTCGCTCGAGCAGTACGCGACCGAGCAGGGCTTCACGCTCCAGTGACCGGGCGGGGCGGGCCGGGGCTCAGCGCCCGGCCCGCCCTCCGGCCGCACCCTCCCCTCCGGAAGGCAGCACCATGACCACCACCATCTCCGCCGACCGCGGGTCGTCCGCGACGCCGGTGTCGGCCGCGGCGGCCGGCCCCCGCCGCCGCGGGGCCGGCGTCGAACGGCGCCGCCAGCGCGTCGGGTGGCTCTTCGTCACCCCGTTCCTCGTGATCTTCGCGCTCTTCCTCGTCTTCCCGCTCGTCTACGCGTTCGGGATGAGCCTGTTCACCTCGACCCTCGCGACCGGGACCCAGTTCACCGGCATCGCCAACTACGTCAAGGCCTTCACCGACCCGCTGTTCCTCGAGGGCCTCCTCCGGGTCGCCGCCTACGCGCTCGTCATGATCCCGATCCAGCTCATCGTCGCGCTGGCCGCCGCGCTCGTGCTCGACACGCTCGCCACGAAGCTCTCGCAGCTCTCGCGACTGTTCATCTTCGCGCCGTACGCGATCCCCGTCGTGATCGGCGCGCTCATGTGGAGCTTCCTCTACAGCCCGCGCTTCGGCCCGGCCGGCACGCTGTTCGACGTCGTCGGCCTGCCGACGCCCGAGTTCCTCGCCGCGGACACGATCTTCGGCAGCCTCGTGAACATCGTCACCTGGCAGTGGTCGGGCTACTACATGGTGGTGATCTACGCCGCGCTGCGCTCGATCGACCCGTCGGTGTACGAGGCCGCGCGCATCGACGGCGCGAACGGCTGGCAGACCGCACTGCGCATCAAGGTGCCGATGATCTCGTCGTCGATGGTGATGGTGATCACGTTCGCGCTCATCGGCACGCTGCAGTTCTTCACCGAGCCGACCGTGCTCCGCAACATCGCGCAGGGCGCCATCGACGCGGCCTACACGCCGAACATGTACGCCTACGCGCTCGCGTTCTCGTACAGCCAGTTCAACTACGCGTCGACCATCGCGTTCTCGCTCGGCGTGCTGGTGTTCGCCGGCTCCTACCTGTTCCTCTTCCTCACCCGCAAGCAGAGCGGACTCAAGTGATGACGACCGCAAGCCAGACCACCCGACCGCGCACCGACGCGCGCACGACCGTGACCGGCGTGCCGGCCCGCGAGGACCGCGGCGCCGGCCGCTCCCGTCGCACCGGCGGGCGCCGCATCGGCTCCCACGTGTTCCTCGTGATCCTCGCGATCTACTTCGTGATCCCGATCTGGTGGCTCTTCGTCGCCGCGACGAAGAGCACCTCGGGCCTGTTCTCGAGCCCGGCCTTCTGGTTCGATGACCCGATCAACCTGTTCACGAACATCGCCGAACTGTTCACCCACCAGGGCGGCATCTACTGGCGGTGGCTGCTGAACTCGTTCCTCTACGCGTTCGCGGCCGGCATCGGCGCCACCATCCTGTCGATCCTCGCGGGGTACGGGTTCGCGAAGTACCGCTTCCGCGGGCGCGGCGTCGTGTTCGGCGTCATCCTCGGCTCGATCATGGTGCCGCTCACGGCCCTCGTCATCCCGACGTTCATGCTGCTCAGCCAGTACGGGCTCATCAACACGCCGTGGGCCGTGATCCTCCCGTCGCTGCTCAGCCCGTTCGGCGTCTACCTCATGCGCGTCTACACGCAGGACGCCGTGCCCGACGAGATGCTCGAGGCCGCCCGGATCGACGGCGCGGGGGAGTGGCGCACGTTCTTCCAGGTCGCACTGCCGCTCCTGAAGCCCGCGATCGTGACCGTGCTGCTGCTCTCGGTCGTCGGCACGTGGAACAACTTCTTCCTCCCGCTCGCCGTGCTCACCGACCCGCAGCTGCTGCCCGTCACCGTCGGCCTGAACCGCTGGACGGCGCTGTCGAACGCGGGCGCCGGCGGCGAGCAGGTCTGGAACCTCATCACCTCGGGCGCGTTCATCTCCGTCGTGCCGCTCATCCTGTCCTTCCTGTTCCTGCAGCGGTACTGGCAGGGCGGGCTGGCGATCGGCAGCGTGAAGTAACCGGCTGCCTCGAACGACGACGACCAACGGATGCCGCGGCCCCGCGGCATCCGATCGAAGCCCACGCACCTCGAACCAGAAAGCACCGCACATGCCCAACGCACGCCTGACCATCGATCCGCACTTCACGATCGGGCGCGTCCAGCGCCGCCTCTTCGGCGGCTTCGTCGAGCACCTCGGACGCCACGTCTACGACGGCATCCACGAGCCCGGCCACGAGTCGGCCGACGCCGACGGGTTCCGCACCGACGTCGTCGAGCTCGTGAAGGAGCTCGGCGTCTCGACGATCCGCTACCCGGGCGGCAACTTCGTCTCGGGGTTCCGGTGGGAGGACTCGGTCGGCCCGCGCGAGGAGCGGCCGCGCCGCCTCGACCTCGCCTGGCACTCGACCGAGACCAACGAGGTCGGCCTGCACGAGTTCGCCGACTGGCTCGAGAAGGTCGGCAGCGACCTCATGCTCGCGGTGAACCTCGGCACGCGCGGCACGCTCGAGGCGCTCGACCTGCTGGAGTACGCGAACATCGCGGGCGGCACGACGCTGTCGGAGCAGCGCATCGCGAACGGCCGCACCGACGCGTTCGGCGTGAAGATGTGGTGCCTCGGCAACGAGATGGACGGCCCGTGGCAGCTCGGCCACCGCTCGGCCGACGACTACGGCAAGCTCGCGTCGCGCACCGCGAAGGCCATGCGCCAGCTCGACCCGTCGGTGGAGCTCGTCGTCTGCGGCTCGTCGAGCGCGCACATGCCGACGTTCGGGGAGTGGGAGCGCGTGGTGCTCACCCACACGTACGACGACGTCGACTACATCTCGTGCCACGCCTACTACGAGGAGAAGGACGGCGACCTCGGTTCGTTCCTCGCGTCGGCAGTCGACATGGACGGCTTCATCGAGACGGTCGTCGCGACGGCCGACCATGTGAAGGCCGTGCTCGGCAGCGACAAGACCGTGAACATCTCGTTCGACGAGTGGAACGTCTGGTATCTCTCGCGCTTCCAGAACGTCGACAAGATCGAGGGCCTCGACAACTGGCCCGTCGCGCCTCGCCTCCTCGAGGACGTCTATTCGGTCGCCGACGCGGTCGTGTTCGGCAACCTGCTGATCTCGCTCATCCGGCACGCCGACCGCGTGACGAGCGCCTCGCTCGCGCAGCTCGTGAACGTCATCGCGCCGATCATGACCGAGCCGGGCGGTCCCGCCTGGCGGCAGACCACCTTCTTCCCGTTCTCGATCACGTCGCGACTCGCCCAGGGCGACGCGCTCGAGCTGAAGCTCGATGCGCCCACGTACGAGACGGCGCAGTACGGCCGGGTCTCGCTCGTCGACGCGGTGGCGACCCACGATGCCGCGGCCGGCCGTTCGGCGGTGTTCCTCGTGAACCGCAGCCAGGACGAGGCCGTCACCCTCACGGTGGACGTCGCCTCGCTCGGCGACGTCTCGGTGCTCGAGTCGCACACCCTCGCCGACGACGACGTGTACGCGAAGAACACCCTCGAGGACCGCGAGCGGGTCGCTCCGCGCACGAACGACAGCGTGCGCATCGAGGGCGGCGAGCTCACGATCACGCTGCCGCCCGTGTCCTGGACGGCGCTCTCGCTCGGCTGACCCCTTCCGCCTCCCGGGCGCTCGGAGGATGCTGGTCCATACCGGCGCCATCGGAGGGACGGGACCATGGCGGTCGACACGCGCGAACTGATGCGGCGACGCCGCACGACGGTCGTCGCCGTGTCCGCGGCCATCGCGATCGCCGCGGTGGTGGCGATCGCGGCCGTCGGCGGTCGTGCCGGGGCATCCGGGGACCTGCGGTCGGGCCGCGATCCGTCGGATGCCCCGCCCGGCGCCGCCGCCGACCAGGGACCGGTCGAGCTCGTCGACGCGTGGGCGGCATTCCACCAGGGCTGGGTCCTGGTCTACGCCGACGGTCGCGTGCTCCGGTACGCCGACTCGGGAGCGACGCTGTACGGAGAGCGGACCCGCGACCTGCTCCTCGAGCGGCGGCTCTCCGCCGACGGGCTCGCGCGCCTCAGGATGGGCGAGCTCTCGGCGGCCGACTTCGGCGTCGTCCTGCCTGCGCTGATGCCCGACGACGTGTGGGCGGACCCGGCCTTCCGGCCCTACGTACCGTCGGCCTACGCCGCCTGCGCCTGGGAGGGCGGCGACGGACCGCGCGGATGGATGAACGTGGCGGGCGTGTTCGACGACCTGCCGGGCCCCGCGCAGTCCATCCTGCGCGGCACGCAGCGCGAGTTCGCGGGGTACGCGTTCGAGGCCTTCCAGGTGCCCCACGAGCTGCTCGGCCCGGTGACGTGCTTCGGGGTGTCGCCCGAGGCCGCGGAAGTCGTCGTCGGCATGAGCGAACATCCGTCGGACCGCTACCGCGCCGAGGGCGACCTCCTCACGTTCCCATCGCGCCACGGCGAACCGATCTCGCTCGTGATCCTCCCCGTCATGCCGCACGGCCAGTTCGTGATCTGGGGCGGGTGAGTCCGCGGCATCCGGCTACGACACGCGCGCGGCCGCCGCCTCGACCTGCTGCAGCACGCGCGCGGCGACGCTCACCGCGATCGCGGCGGGCTCCTTCGACCGGATGCCCTCGATGCCGATCGGCGTCGAGACGCGCGCGAGGTCGTCATCGCTGAACCCGGCCTCGCGCAGCTGCGTCGTGAAGCGCGCCCACTTCGAGCGCGAGCCGATGAGCCCGATCGAACCGAGGCCTGGCGTGCGCAGTGCGGACTCCACGATCGCGAGGTCCTCGACGTGGTCGTGCGTCATGACGAGCACGTGCGCGCCGGGCGGCATGTCGGCGAGGGCCGACTCGGGCACCGGCAGGTGGTGCACCCGGACGGTGGCGACGGCGTCGGCGAGCACGCCCGTCGAGCCCGGGACGCCGAGGCGTTCCGACGAGAGCATCTCGGCGCGGGAGTCGACGAGGTCGAGCTCGATGCGCTGCCGGCCGAGGATGCGGGCGAGCTCCAGCCCGACATGCCCCATGCCGAAGATCGCGACCGCCGGCACGACCGGCACGGGTTCCAGCAGCATGGTGACCTCTCCTCCGCAGCACTGCACGCCGTACTCGGTCGTCGCCTTGTCGCTCAGCGTCAGCGTCAGCAGCTCGGGCTCCGCGGCGCCCTCGTCGAGCAGCTGCCGGGCGCGCCTGACCGCCGTGGCCTCGAGGTTGCCGCCGCCGACCGTGCCGTACAGCGCGTTCGGCGCGACGATCATCTTGGCGCCGCCGTTCCGCGGCGCGTGCCCGCGCACCATCGCGAGCGTCACGATGACGGCGGGTCGCCGGGCCGCGCGCAGGTGCTGGAGCGCGTCCACCCAGTCCACGGCCGGCCGCCTCAGGAGTCCGACGACAGGAAGCGGCTCCTGACGGCGGCGCCGACGGATGCCGCGGGTGGCGGGGGGGCCGGGGGGGGGGGGGCCAGCCGTCGACTCGGAGCCGCGGTCGCCATCGGGCCCGGTCGCGCGCTCGGCACCCGGCTCGGCGCCAGCGGCCGTATCGCCCGCCGCCTGCGCCGCCAGGATCGCCCGGAACGTCGCCTCCGCGGTCGACGGCGCCCCGAGGTCGATCGAGCAGCGCGCCGGCCCGAACGCCGCGACCGCCTCCCGGATCGCCTCGCGCACGCTGAACGCGAGCATGAGGGGCGGCTCGCCGACGGCCTTCGAGCCGTAGACCACGCCGTCCTCCGCGGCATCCTCGAGCAGGCGCACGTTGAACTCCTCGGGCATCTCCGAGAAGCTCGGCAGCTTGTAGGTGCTCGCCGACTGGGTGAGCAGCCGCCCGCGACCGGGACCGTCGGTCTCGTCCCAGCGGAGCTCCTCGAGCGTCAGCCAGCCGGCGCCCTGCACGAACGCGCCCTCGACCTGGCCGAGGTCGATGAGCGGCGAGAGCGAATCGCCGACGTCGTGCAGGATGTCGACGCGCAGCATCCGCGAGGCGCCCGTGAACCCGTCGACCTCGACCTCGGTCGCCGCGGCGCCGTACGCGAAGTACTTGAACGGCTCGCCCTGCATGCGCTCGGTGTCCCAGTGCAGGCCGGCGGTGCGGTAGAAGCCCGACGCCCACAGTTGCACGCGCTGGTGGTACGCGGCCTGCACGACCTCCGCGAAGGTGAACGACGGCCCGGACGTTCCGAGCCCCGAGACCCGGCCGTCGCCGAACCGCACGTCGCGCGCGTCGACCTCGAGCATCCGACCGGCGACGGCGGCGAGGCGCTCGCGGATCTGCTCGCACGCGTGCTTCACCGCGCCGCCGTTGAGGTCCGCGCCGGAGGATGCCGCCGTGGCCGACGTGTTCGGCACCTTGTCGGTGCGCGTCGGCGCGAGCCGCACCGACCCGAGCCGCACGCCGAGCGCCGTGGCCGCGACCTGCAGCATCTTCGTGTGCAGGCCCTGGCCCATCTCGGTGCCGCCGTGGTTCACGAGCACCGAGCCGTCCTTGTAGACGTGCACGAGCGCGCCGGCCTGGTTGTAGGCGGTCAGGGTGAACGAGATGCCGAACTTCACGGGCGTGATGGCGAGGCCGCGCTTCACATCCTCGTGCTCGGCGTTGAAGGCCGCGATGCTGGCGCGGCGCGCGTCGAAGTCGCTCGACGTGCGCAGGTCGTCCCAGATCGCCCGCAGTCGCTCGGCATGGCGCACGGGCTGGCCGTACGGCGTCGTCTGGTCGGGCACGTAGAGGTTGCGCTCGCGCAGCGTCGCGGCATCCAGGCCGAGGAGCGGCGCCACCCGGCCGAGGATGTCCTCGATGACGAACATGCCCTGCGGGCCGCCGAAGCCGCGGAACGCGGTCTGCGAGGTCTTGTTCGTCTTGGCGATGCGTCCCTGGGCGACGAAATGCGGGATCCAGTACGCGTTGTCGACGTGGCAGAGGGCACGGCCCATGACGGGCTCGGAGAGGTCGAGGCTCCAGCCGCCGTCGGCGGTGAGCGTCGTCGCGAGCGCGATGATGCGGCCGTCGTCGTCGAACCCGGCCGTCCAGGTCGCGTGGAACGGATGCCGCTTGCCGGTCATCGTGAGGTCCTGCGTGCGGTTGAGGCGCAGGCGCACCGGCCGCCCGGTGAGCGTCGCGCCGAGCGCCGCGACCGCGGCGAGGCCGTGCGGCTGCATCTCCTTGCCGCCGAAGCCGCCGCCCATCCGCAGGCACTCCACGGTGACGCGGTTCGACGGCAGGCCGAGCACGTGCGCCACGATCTCCTGCGTCTCCGACGGGTGCTGCGTGCTCGACTCGACGAACACCTGTCCCTCGGGATAGACGTGCGCGAGCGAGGCGTGCGTCTCGAGGTAGAAGTGCTCCTGGCCGCCCACGAAGCTGACGCCCTCGAACACGTGCGGCGCCGTCGCGAGGGCGTCCTCGGGGTCGCCGCGGCGGATCGTGCGCGGGATGCCCTGGAACGAGTCCGCGTCGATCGCGTCCTGGATCGTCACGAGCGACGGCAGCGGCTCGTACTCCACCCGCACGGCGTCGGCGCCCGCACGGGCGGCGTCGGCGGTCTCGGCGAGCACCCATGCGAGGGCGTGCCCGTGGTACATCGCCTCGCTCGGGAAGAGCGGCTCGTCGTGCTTCACGCCCGCGTCGTTCACGCCGGGCACGTGGTCGGCGGTGAGCACGCGCACGACGCCGGGCACCTCGAGCGCCGGTGCGACGTCGAGCGTCACGAGCGCGTGCGTGTGCGCGGACTGCACGGGCCACGCCGTGAGCACGTGCGCCGTCGAGGGAGCGAGGTCGTCGGTGTACACGGCCGCGCCCGTCGCGTGCTGCACGGCGCTCTCGTGCGGGGTGGCCGTGCCGACCACCGGGTCGCGGGGGCGCGAGGCCAGATCGGTCATGCGGGCACCCCCTCCGCGAGCGGCGTCGAGCGGTGCAGCTTCAGCAGCGCGGTGCCGAGCATGAGCGAGCGGTACTCGGCGCTCGCGCGGTGATCCGACATCGGCGTGCCCTCGGTCGCGAGCACGGATGCCGCGTCGCGCACGGTCTCGCGATCCCACGTCCGCCCGGTGAGCGCCGCCTCGGTCGCGCGGGCGCGGATCGGCGTGGCCGCGACGCCGCCGAGCCCGATGCGCGCCGACGCGACGACCCCGTCGTCGAGGTCGACCGCGAAGGCGACCGCCACGCTCGAGATGTCGTCGAAGCGCCGCTTCGAGATCTTGTGGAACGACGCGAGGCCCGCGAGCGGCAGCGGGACGCGCACCGACCGGATGAGCTCGTCGGGCCGCCGCGCCGTGGTGCGGTAGCCCGTGAAGAAGTCGGCGAGGTCGACCTCGCGCTCGCCGTCGGCCGAGACGAGCACGACCCTCGCCTCGAGGGCGAGCAATGCGGGCGAGGTGTCGCCGATGGGTGAGGCCGTGCCGAGGTTGCCGCCGATCGTGGCGCGGTTGCGGATGAGCGGGGACGCGAACCGCGGGAACAGCTCGTCGAGCAGCGGGATCCGGCCGTCGAGGCGGTGCTGCACCTCGGAGAGCGAGAGCGCCGCACCGAGCTCGATGCTCGCGTCGCCGATCTCGAACGCGCGCAGCTCGGGCAGGCGCTCGATCGCGATGGTGAGCGGTGCGCGCCGACCGCGCAGGTTCACGTCGACGCCCCAATCCGTCGTGCCGGCGGCGAGCACTGCGTCGGGCTCGTCGCGGAGGAGCTCCAGGGCCTCGTCGAGCGACGTGGGGCGCACGAACCGCTCGCCGTCGTCGCCGAGGCGCGTCGCGACCGCCTCGGGCGCGGCCCGGTCGCGCCGCTCGGCGAGCGGATCGCCCGACTCGGGGTCGCCCAGCGCGAACGCCGCGTCGCGGATCTGTCGGTACCCGGTGCACCGGCACAGGTTGCCCGCCAGCG
>CBFGWW010000103.1:0-10584 GCA_965652625.1 uncultured Agromyces sp. | reverse complement strand
CGCCCGAGTAGCGCATGCGCGTCGGGAACATCTCGGCCATGATGGCGGGCTGGCCGGCGTACATGAGCGCGTGGATCATGAGGCCGAGGATGAGCACGCCGACGATGAGCCAGTCGTTCTCGGTGTCGAACAGCGGGAACGCGATGAAGCCCCAGACGGCCGCGAGCACGGCACCGGTCGCGTAGACCGGCTTGCGGCCGAGCCTGTCGCTGAAGCGGCCGACGACCGGGATCACCGCGAAGTGCACGACGTGCGCGAACAGGATGAGCGTGAGGATCGTCGACGTGTCCATGCCGAGGTGGGCGGACATGTAGGTGATCGAGAACGTCACGACGAGGTAGTACATGATGTTCTCGCCGAAGCGCAGGCCCATGGCGGTGAAGACGCCGCGCGGGTAGCGCTTCAGCACCTCGAGCACGCCGTAGCGGGTGCGCTTGTCCTGCTCGGCCTCGGCCTGTGCCTCGATGAAGATCGGCGCGTCGGTGACCTTGGTGCGGATGTAGTACCCGACCGCGACGATCACGACCGAGAGCCAGAACGCGACGCGCCAGCCCCAGCTGAGGAACGCCTCGTCCGAGAGCGTCCACGAGAGCGTCAGGAGCACGAGGGTGGCGATGAGGTTGCCGGCGGGCACGGCGGCCTGCGGCCAGCTCGCCCAGAAGCCGCGCTCCTTGTCGGGCGAGTGCTCGGCGACGAGGAGCACCGCGCCGCCCCATTCGCCGCCGACCGCGAAGCCCTGGAAGAAGCGGAGCACGACGAGCAGGATCGGCGCGGCGTAGCCGATCGCGTCGAACGTGGGCAGGCAGCCCATGAGGAACGTGCTGACGCCCACGAGGATGATCGCGAGCTGCAGCAGGCGCTTGCGGCCGTACTTGTCGCCGAAGTGGCCGAACACGATGCCGCCGAGCGGGCGGGCGATGAAGCCGACCGCGTAGGTGAGGAACGCCTTGATGATGTTGTCGAGCGGGTTCTCGCTCGGCGGGAAGAAGATCACGTTGAAGACGAGCGTGGCGGCGGTGGCGTAGAGGAAGAACTCGTACCACTCGACGATGGTGCCGGCCATCGAGGCCGCGACGACCTTGCGCAGTCCGCTGCGCGCGGTCGAGCCGGATGCCCCGGACGATGGGGATTGCTGGGACGTGCCCTGGGTCGAATTGCCGACGGCCATGGTCGACTACCTCCTTGTAGTTGGCGACGCGGGTTGGGGGGACGCGCTGCAGGCGATTCTCGCCATGTGCACTGGTGAGCGGCAATCGCGTATCCCGCACAGCGGGTGTGCAATCCTGCACACTTGCCCGCGCGCCGAGCCGGCTGGTCGGGTCACCCGTCGACGATACGCCGGACCCCGCGGGGTGCCGTGCACGTGCCCGAGGATGGGCGGGCTCGCGACCCGTCGCCGCTCAGCCGGCGAGCTGCTCGCGGAACGCGGGCGGGCCGCCGGGCACGGCGCGAGCGGATGCCGCGGCGGCGACGAACCCGTCGGGACGCACGAGGTACACGAGCGACGGGTCGAGTCGTCGGTATGGATCGGGCGGGAACACGTGCGCCTCGAGCCCGAGCGACGCCGCGATCGCCCGCACCTCGGGCTCGTAGGCGCCGTATCCGTGCACCTGCCAGGTGAACGACCGCAGCACGGAGAAGTTGTCGGGCTCGCCGCCCGTCCACGGCAGCCGGCGCCCGACGACGTGGTCGCGGGTCGGGCGCCGCCGCGACATCCGGTAGTGGATGCGCGTCTGCGAGAGGTAGCCGAACACCCGCGAGCCGCCCGCGATGCGCGGGACCACGCGCACGACGATGGGCCCGATGAGGGGCACGATGCGGCCGCGCACGAAGCGGGCGACCCGGCCGTCGGACGTCACGACGCCGAACGCCCGGTCGGTCGTCGCGACGAGCGTGCGGCCCACCGGGCGGCGCTCCGCCTCGTAGCGGTCGAGGCGCGCGTCGGGCATGCCGCGCACGAGCACGTCGGCGAACGCGCACGCGAGGCCGTGCGCCTCCTGCAGCCCCGTGTTCATGCCCTGTGCGCCGACGGGCGAGTGGATGTGCGCCGCATCGCCGGCGAGGAAGCACGGACCCTGGCGGAACCGCGCCGCGAGCCGGTGGTGCAGGCGGTAGGTCGCGAACCACGAGGACTCGGCGTAGTCGACGCCGAACTCGCGGTGGACGAGCGCCTGCACGTTCCCCTCGCGCAGCTCGCCCGAGGCATCGAGGTCCCGGTCGTGCACGACGCCGAGCAGGCGCATCCGCCCGGGCCCCATGGGGAATGCGAGCAGGAAGTGCTCGGCCGTGACCCGGATGTTCACGGCGCCGTCGACGAGCCCGGTCACGCCCGCCGCGTCGGCGACGTAGAAGGAGTGCACGTTCGTGACGCCCTCGAACGGGATGCCGAGCGCCTCGCGCACTCGCGAGTGCGCCCCGTCGGCGCCGACGCAGTACCCGGCGCGCACGGTGACCGGCCCGTCGGGCCCGTCGAGCGTCGCGGTGACGGATGCCGCCCCTCCCTCGTCCCCGTCGTGCACCTCGAGTCCCGCCAGCGCGTGCCCCCAGCGCACCTCGCGCCCGAGGTCGCGCAGCGCGTCGACGAGGAGCCGCTCGTTGCGGCTCTGCTCGAACACGGTGAGCTCGGTGTACCGCGTGACGCCCTTCCCGAGTCCTCGCAGTTCGACGCGGCCGAAGGCGCGGCGACCCGCACCCGGCACGACCGTGACCGCGGGCGACCGCTCGGCCAGCACGCGGTCGACGAGGCCGAGCTGCTCGTAGAGCTCCATCGATCGGGCCTGCACGGCCAGCGCCCGCGACTCGCGCGTCGGGCCGTGCTTGCCGTCGACGATGATGGCGTCGACGCCCTGCTTCGCGAGGCAGACGGCGAGCATGAGCCCGCTCGGGCCCGCCCCGACGACGAGCACGTCGGTGCGCAGCTCCTCGCCACCGGCCATGCTTCCACTGTGGCATCCGTCGGCGACGGCGACCAGAGGCCGCCGTGGTCGGCCGGCACCCGCGCTGGGACCCGACCGGCACCGGCGCCCGGCGCCGAGCCGTGCGCCCTAGAGCAGGATCTCGTCGAGCGCCTCGACCTGCCGCCAGCCGGCCGCCGCCACCGTCGCGGGCAGACGGTCGGCCGCGACGAGCTCGGGCATGGACAGGCGTGTCAGCGCGGCGATGTCGGCGATCGGCACCTGGAACGTGCGGAACGGCCCGAGCGGCGGCGCCTCGCCGGGTGCCGGTTCGCGCACGCCGGTGTCGACGAGCGGCGCCTGGTCGACGACGAAGCCGACCGCCGCGAGGGTGTCGTCGACGCCGGTGTTCCACGCCGCGATCTTCCAGAACCGCAACGGCACTCGGATGCCGCGGTAGGGCGGGTCGCCGGCCGCGAGCACCGGCCCCGTGAACACGCTCAGCCGCAGCCGGTGCGCCCGCGCGTGTTCGAGCACGTGGTCCTCGAGGCCGAGCCACAGCTCCTTCGACTGGTTGAAGCCCGACGCCTGCGGCGCGGCGTTCGTGTAGCGGAAGGTGTCGGCGTTCGCACGCGCCGCGACGTCGAGCTGGCCCCACACCGGATCGCGCCGCCGCACGAGGTGCCCGCGGTCGAGGTCGTTGTCGGCGTAGATCGCAGGGCCCGCCTGCCAATCGACGGGGATGCGGTCGTCGAACCGCCACCGGTCGCCACGCTCGATCTCGACGAGCTCGGCGCCGTCGACGTTGACGCCGGTCACGCGTGCGAGGCGCCGCACGGTGTCGAGCACCACGGTGAAGTGCACGTAGTCGAGCTCGACCGAGCTCGCGGCATCCGCCTCGTCGACTCGCGGCATCGCCGCGACCACCCCCAGGAAGCGCGCGTCGAAGCCCATGCGCCCACTCGATCACGAACCGCCGACACCTCGGGCGTGAACCGCCGGCACCCGACCGGTCCCCCCGGTCCGACGGATGCCGACGGTCGGTCCCCGCCGTCAGACGAGGATGTCCTCGGGTGACGCGATGGCGCGCCAGCCCTCGACCCCGCGCGGCAGGTGCTCGGCGGCGACGAGGTCGGGCATGCTGAGCCCGGTCAGCGCGACGATGTCGGCGATGCGCACCTGGAATGTGCGGAACGGCCCGAGCGGCGGCACCGCGCCGAGCTCGCGCGGCAGCTTGTCGACGTCGACGAGCGGCGACTGGTCGACCACGAATCCCGTGGTGGCGAGGCCGTTGCCGTCGTGCCAGGCCGCGACCTTCCAGAACCGCAGCGGGATCCGGATGCCTCGGTACGGCGGGTCGTCGGCGGCGAGCACGGGACCCGTGAACACGCTGAGCTTCAGCTCGTGGACGCGGGCGTGCTCGAGCACGTGGTCCTCGAGGCCGAGCCACAGCTCCCGCGACTGGTTGAACCCCGACGCCTGCGGCGCCGCGTTCGTGAACATGAAGGTGTCGGTGTTGGCCCGTGCCGCCTCGGCGGGCTCGCCCCACACCGGGTCGTTGCGGCGCACGAGGTGCCCGCGGTCGAGGTCGTTGTCGGCGTAGACCTCGGGCCCGGCCTGCAGCTCCTCGGGGATCCGATCGTCGAAGACCCATCGGTCGTCACGTGGCACCTGCACGAGCCGGGTGCCGTCGATGTTGACGCCCGTCACGCTCGCGAAGCGACGCGTGGTGTCGAGCATCACCGTGAAGTGCTCGTAGGCGAGCTCGACGGATGCCGCGGCCTGAGGGTCGGGCATCGTCGGCATCGTCGCCGGCACGCCGAGGAATCCGGGGTCGAAGCCCCTGGCCTCGGCGGTCGCGGCGTCGGGCGGGACGTCCGGTGCGCCGTCGGGCGCCATGTCGGGTGCGCCGGTCACGCCCGCGAGGGTCTGCCCCGATCGATCGTCGTTGTCCATGATGTGTGCCTCCGTGCTCCCCGGCCGCAATCGGCGCCCGCGTCGTTGAGGGTTCCTCAGTACAGGTGTACGCCGAGATCGGCCTGCCTGCATCAGGGATTCCACGGAGCCGGCCGCCGGTACGCACCAGGCGGCGCGTTGTCAACCGGATTCCGGGGCGGCCCGGCGGGTGATTGCCTGCTGGTCGGACGAGAGGAGCGACCCATCATGAGCGACCCGAACCCCATCGACGTGCAGCGCTACCTGGGCGGCGTCGACTATCCCGCCTCGAAGGATGAAGTCCTGCGGACCGCCGAGGAGTCCGGCGCGAACGACCGCGTGCTCGACGCCCTGGGAGCCATCCCCGACCGCGAGTACGACGGGCCTACCGACGTGACGAGCGCGGTCGCCAACCCGTGAGCGGCACCTTCCGGCCGGTGCGCGCCATCGTCACCGGCTCGGACTCCGGCATCGGCGAGGCGACCGCGATCGCCCTC
The DNA here is from genome assembly GCA_965652625.1 of uncultured Agromyces sp. Lineage (GTDB taxonomy): Bacteria > Actinomycetota > Actinomycetes > Actinomycetales > Microbacteriaceae > Agromyces. The sequence goes on along the minus strand of CBFGWW010000103.1, from coordinate 5,258 downwards.
GCCGAGGCCGAGATGGACGTCGGCATCGCCTGGCACGGCGACGAGGAGGGCGCCCGTTCGACCGCCGCGAAGGTGGAGGCCACCGGTCGCCGTGCCTGGTCGCCCGCCTCGACGTGAGCGATCTCGAGCACTGCGTCGTGGACGGCGGCATGCTGCAGATGGGGCCGCGGGCCGGAGCGGCGATCGAGACCGACGACTGGCGCACGGTCTAGCCTCCGCAGTCGTCGCGGAATCTTGCGTCAAGCGGTGCGACTGCGCCCGCTCGTTGCGGCCAACGCAGCCGATGAGCGTGAATTTTGCGGCGCCCCTCGGGTGTGACACGCTGCTGGCTGCCCCCACGAACCCCACCCGCGCCGAGCGAGAGGATGCCGCGTGCACGCCGAGCCCCAGACGTCGAATCCCACCCGCATGCACGAGGTCTCGAGCGAGACCACCCGCCTCGTCGACCTCGTGCTCGACTACTCGCGTCGCCGGATGCTCTCGAGCGACACCCCGCTCGACAAGCCGAGCACCGAAGCGGAGCTCACGCGGCTCGCCGGCCGCACGATCGACGAGCGCGGCATCGGCGCCGGCCGCGCCCTCTCGCTGTTCGAGCACGTGCTCGCGCCGGCGTGCATCACGACCGACCACCCGCAGTACCTCTCGTTCATCCCCACCGCGCCCACCAAGGCCGCGATCGCGTTCGACCTCGTCGTGTCGGCGAGCGCCCTCTACGGCGGCTCGTGGCTCGAGGGCGCGGGCGCCGTCTACGCCGAGAACGAGGTGCTCGCCTGGCTCGCGAACGAGTTCGGCCTGCCGGTCACCGCCGGCGGAGTGTTCGTGCAGGGCGGCACGCTCGGCAACCTCTCGGCGCTCGTCGCCGCCCGCGAGCACGCCCGCGCGACGCTGCACGAGGCCGGCACGGATGCCCCGGGCCGATGGAGGGTCGTGTGCAGCGCCGAGGCGCACTCGTCGATCGCGTCCGCGGCGCGCGTCATGGACGTGGACGTCGTGCCCGTGGCCCCCGGGGAGGACGGCATGCTGCGCGGCGACGCCGTTCGCGCCGCCCTCGAGGAGCACGGGGCATCCGTGTTCGCCGTCGTGGCCACCTCGGGCTCGACCAACTTCGGCATCGTCGACGACATCGCCTCGATCGCCGCGCTGAAGGACGAGCACGACTTCTGGCTGCACGTCGACGGCGCCTACGGCCTGGCGGCGATGCTCTCGCCGCTCGCGCGCGACCGGTTCGCGGGCGTCGAGCGCGCCGACTCCGTCATCGTCGACCCGCACAAGTGGCTGTTCGCGCCGTTCGACGCGTGCGCGCTCATCTATCGCGACCCCGAGACCGGACGCCGCGCGCACACGCAGCACGCCGAGTACCTCGACACGCTCACCGAGACGAGCGAGTGGAGCCCGTCGGACTACGCCGCGCACCTCACGCGCCGGCCACGCGGGTTGCCGCTCTGGTTCTCGCTCGCGACGCACGGCGCGGCCGCCTACCGCGACGCGATCACGCACTCGCTCCAGCTCGCGCAGGACATCGCCCGCGAGATCTCGTCGCGCGAGGGCTTGCGCCTCGTGCGCGAGCCGCAGCTCTCGGTCGTCGTCTTCGAGCGCGAGGGTTGGACGAAGGCCGACTACGACCGCTGGTCGGCCCGCCTGCTCGACGAGCAGCGCGCGTTCGTCACGCCGAGCTCGCACGCCGGACGCACGAACACCCGCTTCGCGATCGTGAACCCCACGACGACCTTCGAGCAGCTGGTGGCGATCCTCGACACGATGGCCTGAGCTCGAGCGGATGCCGCGGGCTACTCCAGCTCCCTCAACCGAGCCGCCACCCCGAGCCCCTGCGCGCTCCGGCGCTCGTAGCCGACCGCGATCGTGAGCAGCACCGCACCGGCGGTGGCGAGCGTGATCCACCACGGCATCGCTCCCACCGTGCGATCGAGCTGCGCCGCGAACACGACCACGTTCTCGACCGGGAGCACCGCGATCCCGAGGATGAAGGGCGCGGCGAGCTTCCTCGACGAGCCGATGAGAATGGCGGTGAGCGCCAGTGCGATCACCATGATGGGCCGGTACAGCTGCGGGTCGGTCCCGGTCGCGAGCACCGACGGCAGCAGTGTCAGCACGATCCCGGGGGCGAGCAGCCGCCAGGAACCGCGGAAGCCGATCGGCCACGACGCCGGCGTCGGGCGCACGTCGATCACGGCGGGTCGCATCGCCATGATCCCCGCCGCCAGCACCGTGACCCCGAGTGGCAGCGAGAAGAACTCCACGCGCAGGTCGCGCATGCTCCAGGCGGTCACGCCGGTGATCCACGCCAGGGCGTAGAGGAACGCGAATGGCGGGAGCACGGGACGACGCCGCAGCGCGGTCCCGACCCCCACGAGTGCGGTGACGAGCAGCCCCGCCATGAGCGCCCACAGGGTCCAGATCGCGACCCAATCGGGTCGGATCGCCGTGATCGGTCCGGCGACGAGGTACACGGCGGCCGGGGCGAGCAGCCAGCGCGTCTCTCGCAGCCGGATCTCGAGGCGGGTCGGCGTCTCGACTCGGCGTGCACCGACGCCCATCAGCCATGCCGCCGCCGCCGCGAGCCCGGCACCCGCGACCGAGAGGCCGAGCGCCGGGAGCATGACGAGCTCGGGGTCCGCCGTCGGCGTCGGATCGATGCCGAGGCCGAGGCGGACCGCCTGGATGGGGCCCGCCGCCGCGGCGGCGAGCGACCCGAGCAGGAGCGGGAGTCGGAGGCCGCCGAGCCGTCGTCGGGCGCCGTCCCGGCCCGGCGTGAGGGCGCCGCCGACGACGAGCAGCGCAACGGATGCCGCGAGCAGGCCGATCAGGCGCCATGGCACGCCGGCACCGCCGTCGCCGACCCAGGCCAGTGCGAGGAGCGACGGGAGCAGGCCGCACGCGATCGCGGCGGCGAAGAGCCCGACGCCGGTGCGCCCGCTCGCGACGAGCAGCGCCGCGACGACCCCGGCGGCGATGGCGGGTGGGAGCGTGTAGGGCTCGACCACGACCACGCCGAGCATCGCCCAGACGCACCACAGCGCTCCGGTCCAGCTCGCCCCGGCGAGCCACCAGCCGTAACGTCGCCCGGCGAGCGCCCGCGCGCCGGCACCGCCCAAGCCGATCAGGACGAGCACCGCCGTGGCGGTCCCGAGCCCCGCCGCCTCGCGCACGAGTGCCAGCAGCACCGCGATGGCGCCGGTCACGAGCGCCGACGACTCGATCGCGACCGTGACCGCGGCGGCTTGGGCGGGGCCGAGCCCGCGACGCCGAAGCCCACTCGCGAGCCGGGCGGTCGCCGACAGGGTGATGGCGACGATCCCGGCGATGATCGGAAGCGTCACGGGAGCGCCGCTGATCTCGAGGAACTCCGCGCCGAGGCACACGACGACCACGGCGAGCGAGGGCACGAGCAGCGCTGCCGCCCCGCTCCGCACGACCGCGTTCAGCCCCGGACGACGGGTGACGACGAGCGTGAGGGCCAGGAGGAACGTGACGCCGGTCGAGAGCGCGGTCCATCCGCTGCGCTCCCAGACGACCGTGGCCACGCCGATCAGGAAGGGGATCGCCGTGACGATGAGGATGGCGTACCACTCGGGTGGTTCGACCCGCCGGACGAGCGTCGCCACGAGGGCGCCGAGCGACGCCACCGTCGTCGTCAGGCACAGCACCGGTATCGTCTCGAGGCCCGCGAGATCGAGCGCGGTGCCCACGAGGACCAGCCCGTAGCCGAACGCCACGCCGACGTACACGGGCAGGAGGGCCCGCGGGGCGCACCGAGCGACGAGCAGGGCCGCCGCGATCGCGACCACGCCGACGGGTACCGTGATCGACGCCTCGGTCCACGTGACGAGTGCGGCCTCGACCAGCGCGACGTGCGCGAGCACGACGAACGGCGCCCGCACCGCGGACCCCGCCGACGCGAACCGCGATCGTGGCGTCACGACGACGAGCGTCGCCAGCACCGCGATGCCGATCCCGATCAGGGATCGCGCCAGGGGGGTCGGCCCGTGCCACGCGACGACGGTGAGTGCCGCCGCCACGCCGAGCCACGAGGCGAGGCAGAGCATGTCGACCGGGAACCTGCTCGGCGATGGGAGCGCCGCCCGCCGAGTGGCCCATGCGAGCGCGGCGATGCCCATGGCAGCGACGAGGAGCCCGAGGGCGGCGGCGATCTCCGAGGTCGTTCCGGCGACGAAGCGTGCAGTCGTGTCGGTGTCGAGGATCTCCCCGGCCGCATCGACCGGGACGCGGACGATCGTCGTGGTCGCGATGAGGGACGCGGGCACGAGGAGGAGGAGCAGGACGGACAGCGCGCCGGCCTGGGCCGCCCGTGCCCGGATCGGGCCTCGCACGCCGTTGCCCAGCACCCCCGTCCCGGCCACGACCGCCGCCGCTCCGGCGGGAACGAGCGTGGTCGACCACGACGGATCGAGCGTCACGAGTGCGAGCGGAAGCACGGCGACTCCGGCGGCGGCGAGTCCGCCCGCGACGAAGTTCCAGCCGCGCGGGGCGACGTGGGCCGCGCCGAGGGCCGCGCCCAGCGCGAGGGTGAGCATCACCGCCGCCCGGAAGAACGTGTCGCCGACCTCGCTCGCGCCGAGGAACGGGAGCTGGCCGACGGCCAGCAGCGTCGCGATGAGCTGCAGCGCTCCCAGCGTCGCGTGCTCCGCTCGGAGCGGGCTCGCGAAACGGGGCGCGAGCCGGTCGACGAGCACGTGCACCGCGAGCACGACCGCCACGACGCCCACGTGGCCCATCACCACGCCCTGGCCGCCCGCGGAGTAACCGAGGAACGCCGGCACGAGGGTCAGCCCGACCCCGGCGGCCCAGAGCCACACCCGGATGCGGGCGAACCACGCGAGGGCGAGCAGCACGAGCGAGCCCGCCAGGGTCCCGAGTGCCGCGAACGACCAAGCGTCCGCGTCGGGGACGAGCTCCGAGGCCGCCTGGGCGTCGAGGGCGAGGAACACGAGGCCGAGCGAGCCGATGGCTTCGGCCGAGAACGTGACCCCGCGACGCCGCAGCAGCCAGGCGCCCGCGACGAACACGACGGTCACGGCCGCGATGACCGAGGTCCGCATCGCGAATCCGACGTCGGGATTCAGCAACGCGAAGACCACCGCGGCGACCGCGATCAGCCCCGCGCCGGCGACGGCGAGGACCGACTGCACGCTGACCTGCGACGCGGGAGCGCCCGCGACCGACGCGGGAATGTCGACGACCGCCGACGGCTGCTCCGACGTTCCCGCGTCGGAGGTGCG
>CBFGWW010000102.1:0-10652 GCA_965652625.1 uncultured Agromyces sp. | reverse complement strand
GCGAGCAACGGCGACGGCGGCATGTCGATCGTGCTCGACGAGGTGCTGCTGCGCGACCCCACGCTCACGCCCGAGGAGATCCTCATGTCCGAGAGCCAGGAGCGCATGATGGCCATCGTGCGTCCCGAGAAGCTCGAGGGCTTCCTGAAGGTCGTCGAGAAGTGGGACGTCGAGACGAGCGTGCTCGGAGAGGTCACCGAGACCGGCCGCCTCTCGATCACGTGGCGCGGCGAGGAGATCGTGAACGTCGATCCGCGCACCGTCGCCGTCGACGGCCCCGTGTACGAGCGCCCGGTCGCCTACCCGTCGTACCTCGACGCGCTGCAGGCCGACGGGGCATCCGACCTCGCGCGTCCGGAGTCGGGCGACGAGCTCCGCGAGCAGTTCGTGGCGCTCGTCGGCTCGGCCAACCAGGCGGATGCCGCGTGGGTCACGAACCAGTACGACTCCTACGTGCTCGGCAACACGGCACTCGGAGCGCCCGACGACGCCGGCATGATCCGCGTCGACGAGGAGTCGGGCCTCGGCGTCTCGGTCGCCACCGACGCGAACGGCCGCTACTCGCAGCTCGACCCGCGCCAGGGCGCGAAGCTCGCGCTGGCCGAGGCGTACCGCAACGTCGCCGTGACCGGCGCGAAGCCCATGGGCGTCAGCGACTGCCTGAACTTCGGCTCCCCCGAGAACCCCGAGGTGATGTGGCAGTTCTCCGAGACCGTCGAGGGCCTCAGCGACGGATGCCTCGAGCTCGGCATCCCCGTCACGGGCGGCAACGTGTCGTTCTACAACCAGACCGGCGACGTGCCGATCCACCCGACGCCCGTGATCGCCGTGCTCGGCGTGATCGACGACGTCGCCCGGCGCATCCCGTCTGGCTGGCAGGACGACGGCCACAACATCTACCTGCTCGGTGACACCCGAGCCGAGCTCGACGGCTCCGCGTGGGCCGGCGTCGTGCACGACCACCTCGGCGGTCGCCCGCCGGCGGTCGACCTGGGCCGCGAGAAGGCCCTCGCCGAGCTGCTCAACGCGGCCGCGCTCGAGGGCCTGATCGACTCGGCGCACGACCTCAGCGACGGCGGACTCGCGGTCGCACTCGCAGAGGCGGTCGGCCGCTTCGGCATCGGCGCGCGCATCGTGCTCGACGAGGTGCTGCACGACGGAGGCATCGACGCCGCCTCGGCGCTGTTCTCGGAGTCGACCGGTCGCGTGATCGTGTCGGTCCCCCGTGAAGACGACGTGCGGTTCCGCGGGCTGTGCGAGGGTCGGGGCTACCCGGTGCGTCGCATCGGCGTGACGGATGCCGCGTCGGGCGCGCTCGAGGTGCAGGGCCTGTTCACCGTGCCGGTCGAGGAGCTGCGCCGCGTCAACCGCGCCCCGCTCTCCGACGCGTTCGGCCCGGTCGTCGGGTACTGACGCGGCGGCACGAGCGGGACGCGCGGATCCGGCGATGAGCGACGAGCGGCAGCACTACACGGCGGGCTACGCCGCGGAGCACGGCCGGTTCACCGTCATCCCGGCGGCGTACGTGTTCCTGCTCGACGTCGGCCGCGTGCTGCTGCAGCTGCGGGCCGGCACCGGGTACTACGACGGCTGGTGGGGCGCCTCGGCGGCCGGTCACGTCGAGGCGGGCGAGTCGGTGTTCGACGGGCTGATCCGCGAGGCATCCGAGGAGATCGGCGTCGCCATCGCCCCCGATGCGCTCACGCCGCTCACCTCCATGCACCGCACCGGATCCTCGGCGCCGATCGACCAGCGCGTCGACTTCTTCTTCGCGTGCCGCGCGTGGACGGGCGAGCCGCGCCTGCTCGAGCCGAAGGCCGAAGACGTGCGATGGTTCGACCTCGACGACCTGCCCGAGAACGTCGTGCACCACGAGCGCTTCGTGCTCGACGGCATGGTGGCCGGCAGGCTTCCCGCGATCACGGCGTACGGGTTCTGAGGTGCTGGCCATGACCGCGCTCGTCGGGGTGACAACAGTGTTCGTCGTCCTGTTCGTGCTCGCGCTCATCGTCGGCATGACCGTCCGCGCCGTGCGTGCTCCGCGGGGCCATCGTCTGCGCGCCGCGTTCGGGCCCGTCATGGGCGCCGGCGAGACGTACCAGGAGCTGCACACGGGCCAGAAGGGGCTTCAGGACTCGGTCATCGAGTCGATCCAGGAGTCGGAGGTGCGCCCGTCGCGCACCGACGGCGACGACCGATGACCCGTCCCGCGCCGACGGCACCCGCGGTCGCCTCACCGCGTGCGGTGCGGGTGCGCGCCCTCATCGGCGCGGTCGCCTGCCTCGGGCTCGGCATCGGGCTGCAGCTGCTCGACCGGTCGGTCGCGATCGACCTGCTCGGCAGCGTGCTCTACGTGCTGGTCGCGGGCCTGCTGGTGCTGCTGGTGCGTCCGTCGCTCCGTGCGGTGACCGTCGCCGCGATCGCGCTCGCCTTCGCGACGCTGGTCGAGCTCCTGCAGCTCACGGCGATCCACGCGACGATCGTCGACGCCGTGCCGTCGGCCCGCCTGGTGCTCGGCAGCGCATTCGACCCGATGGACCTCGTGGCGTACCTCGTCGGGGCTGTGCTGCTGGTGCCGATCGTCGCCGTGATCCGACGCACCGGGAACGCGGTGAGCGCGTCCAACTGAGCTGGAGTTCGCAGCTGGTGGGCGTCGTCGGGCCGCTCGACTCACTCGGCCGGCCGCGTCTCGAGCACTCGCTTGAGCGCCTGCGCGGTCTTGGCGTTGGGGTCGTTGGGAATCCGCTTGAGCAACGGCGCCGCGATGCGGAGGATCCCGGCCGGTTCGAACTGGATGCGCCGGGCGAAGAGGGTCCCGTCGCCATCGGGCTGGAAGGTCATGGTCACCACGGGCTTCATCCTCCCCTTGCCTTCCACGGTGGTCAGCTGGATGAGCCGTTCGGGCTCCAGGCCGGTCACCTCCATGCCGTAGGTGCTCATGCCCAGCATCTTGAACACCCATTGGAATCGTTCGCCGACCCGGTACGGGCCGCTGCCGTCGCGGATCACCTCGACGAGTTCGCGGTGGTAGCGCTGCTCGTTGCGCGGCTCGGCCACGTACGCGAAGACCTCGTCCACAGGGCAATCGATCCTGACGGTGTGGGTCTTGTCGATCATCGGGATACCCTCTCGCTCGCTGCGCCGGGTTCGGTGCTCACGCTATGGCTCGCACCGCAGTCAGTGCGTCGGTGTCCACACCCAAGTTCGGCCCACGTTCCACATCGCGTTCGGCGTCCGACACGTACGCGCTCAGCGTCTCAGGAAGTGCGCGACGGCGGCGGCGCGGGCCGTCGGGCCACCGACCCCGAGCTTGCGGTAGACGTTCGACATGTGACGCTCGACCGTCCGCGCGCTGAGTGCGAGTCGATCGGCGATCTGATCGTTGGAGAGTCCCTCGGCCACGAGAACCAGAAGTTCCTCCTCCCGGGTCGTGAGTCGCTCATGCGGAGGTGGGACCGACACCGTCTCCCGCTCCGGTTCGAGGAAATGGCGGACCGCCTCCTGCCAGACCGGCCACGCCGGCTCGTCGGCCAACGGCAGGAAGTTGTCGGTGTCGAGCGTCACGAGACGGGCATCGGGGATGGCTGACGCCATCACGCGGCCCTGCTCGAAAGGGGTCATCCGGTTGCCGCGGCTGTGCACGACCAGTGCTGGGACGGCCAGGTCCGACAACTCGGCCTGGACGTCGATCTCACGTCGCGCATGGGCCGCAGCGACCGCCGTCGCCGTGCTGGTCACGAGCGGGGCGAGGTCGTCGATCCATCGCTTCTGGTCCTCCGTCGCTCCCGGCACCATGCTCTCGGAGAAGACCCGCCGGAAGCGTGAGTCGGGCAACGTCCACCCGTACTGCGCGGCGGCTGTCAACGCACCGAAGAACTCCTCGAACTGCTGCCGGTAGTCGTCGGTCACTCCGGCGTACGCGCCGCTGAGGATCAGGCGGGTCACACGCTCCGGGTGTCGCACCGCATGATGGATCGCAACCTGTCCGGTCTGGCCCATCGCCAGCACTGCGTAGCGGTCGAACTCCGCTGCAGCTGCGACGGCCTCGAGGTCGGCGACCCTGGAGTCCAGGGTGAATCCGGGAGGATCCCAATCCGAGAGTCCGTACCCGCGCTCGTCGTAGCGGACGACGGTCGCAATCCGGCTCAAGGCCTCCAGCACGTGGCCGAGTGTCGGATCCTGCCAGTCGTACTGGAGGTGGCTGATCCACGTCTTTCCCAGCAGCAACGGCGGGCCGCTGCCGCACACGGCGTATGCGATTCGGACGCCGTCGGGCGCACGGCAGAACCTGACGCGCACGACTGCAGGTTCGAATCGGCGTGATGGCGTCATCACAGCCAATGATCCTCCAGGGGCCCTGCCGGAGCCACCCAGAACCCTGCTCGGATCCTCTACGTCCCCTCGGGCGGGTGCACGAGCAGGTCGACGCGGTCGCGCAGGTAGGCGTCGAGCGGGGTGAGGGCGTCGGGCTGCGCCGGGCTCCACCGCACGAGCACCTCGCCGTCGCGCAGCACCAGCGGGCCGGATGCCCCGACGCGGCCGAGCTCGTCGAGGTCCACGGCCGGCGCGTCGAAGTCCACGGTCTCGCCCTCGGGGATCCCGCCCTTCACCGCGGCCGCCCGCCACGCGCGCTGCTGCGCCACCGCCTCGGCGGTGATGCTCTTGCGGGCTGCGCGCTCCGCGCGCACGACGTGCCCCGTCGCATAGGCACGACCGGTCTCGTCGAGGAGGAGCACGCCGAGCCGCCACACCGGGCCGATGGGCGTCATGCGGGCGGGGCGCGGCATCCCCAGCACGCGGCGGGCCGGAACGAGCTCCGCGAGCGTCTCATGGCGGGCGCCGCCGGCGCGCAGGGCGGCAGCGGCGTCGGTCAGCAGTTCGCGGGCGCGCGCGACGGCGGCCGCGGCATCCGCTGCCTCGCCCGGCGGGCCCGCGGCATCCGTCATCGCGACCTGCCGATGAGCTCGAGCAGGGCCATGCCGTAGGCTTCGGCGACCTCGGGGTGCTCGAAGCGGCGCGGCTCGCCGCCCAGCTCGACGTCGACCGCGAACGTGTCGTCGAGCCGGGTGAGCGAGCGGAAGGTGGCGCGCAGGAGCTCTCGAAGCTGGTCCTCGCGGGGCAGCCAGACCGCGTCGACGAGCGCGACCGAATCGAGCGCCCACTCGGTGGTGCCGTTGAACGCGAGGATCGTGCCCGTGGGGTAGCGGCGCGCCTCGATGGTCATCTCGCTCACGGTGAAGATGTCGGCCTCGACGTCGGGTTCCACGTGCTCGGGCAGGTCGAGCTGGAACCGATCGCCCGACTCGGGATGCCACACGAGCCCCGCGTCGCGCAGCTCGCGCGCCAACTCCCTCGAGATCATCCCTCCATGCTGCCGTGATCCGGCCACCGCGTCACGCCCGGACACGGGCTGCGCACTGGCCGCGGGCCGACTCAGGCGGGCCGACGGCCGGGCGCCACGCCCACGCGCACGAACTCCGCGGTCGCCGCCTCGGCGATCGCGTCGTCGACCTCGGCGAGCGGATGCGTCGCGCCCACGAGCTCGTCGAACGGCACGTTGCGCCACGACCGCTCGAGGAACGCGACCGCCCGGCGCAGCTGCGCGCCCGTGTAGTCGTGCACCGCCGAGATCGTCACCAGGCGGCGCGTGAGCGAGGCGGGGTCGAGGCAGACCTCGGAGCCGGGCGGCACGTTGCCGACGAGCACCGCCACACCTCCGACGCCGAGCGCGCCGACCGCGGTGTGCACCGACTGCGGGTTGCCGGTCGTCTCCACGGCGACGAGCACCTCGGGCACGTCGCGTGCCTCCAGGGCCCCGAGCGCGGTCGCCAGCCGTTCGGGCGACGGCGGACGCGCGGACGGGTCCGCCGTCAGGGCGCCGAACCCCCGGGCGAACGCCCGCCGCGCGGCATCGGGGTCGGACACGATCACCTGGGCACCCGCCTCGATCGCCATCGCCGCGGCGGTGAGGCCGACCAGCCCGGCACCGGTCACGAGAACACCGGTGCTCGCGAGGTCGACCCGGGCGGATGCCGCGTCGAGCGCCGCGACCGCCGTCGCCGTCGCGCACGAGGCCGGCGCGAGCACCCGGCTCGGCACCTCCTCGCTCACGCGCACGACCTCGGTGCCCGCGCGGAGCTGCACGTGCGTGGCGAATCCGCCCGAGAGCTCCCAGCCGCGATGCACGCGCTCGTGGCCGTACTTCGCGAGCGACCGGCACCGCTGCGGCAGCCCGCGGAGGCACCGGTCGCACTCGCCGCAGCTCACGGTGACCGACCACACGACCCGGTCGCCGAGCTCGAGCGGTACCCCGTCGGACCGCACGGCCCCCTCGCCGATCGCGACGACGCGGCCGACCTGCTCGTGGCCGAGCACGAGCGGCGTGGTGACCGGCCGCTCGCCGCGCACCATGCGCACGTCGGACTCGCAGATCGTGGCGAGCTCGACCTCGACGAGCGCCTCGCCCGGCGAGAGCCGCACGCCGGGCGCCGCGATGGCGTCGTGCGGTCGGCCGGGCTCGTTCCAGACCATGGCGACGGGCGAGGGCTTCACGATGACGTCGAGGGCGCCGACGCGCTGGACGGTGTGCACTCCTGGCGCCTACCGACGCGGGGTGGATCGGGCGGTGCCGCCGCGACGGCCGGTGCTCGCGGCGGCGCGGGACCCGAGGCCGAGCGCGTCGACCAGCAGGTCGATGTCGTGCTCGTCGACGTCGTCGATGACGTCGAACAGGTCGACGATGGTGCTGTGCCTGGACATGCAGGGCCCTCCTCACGACGACCCGCCATCGGGGCCGCTCCGCCACGCGGTGCGACCGCCCGCGATACCTTGCCTCGACGCTAGGGAGCGGTCGCCAACGACACTCGAAGCGGGGGTTGCGCGCAGGTGAACGACGCGCGGCGGTGGTGGCGCCGGCGGGGCGTCAGTCGCCGGCGCCGCGCGGCACCGCGCACCTCATCGGTCGCGGGCCCGAGCCGGTCCCATCGCGGCGCCGAGGCCGATGACGACGATGCCGGCGAAGAGGAGGCCCCACCGCGCGGTGAGGAACCCGATGAGCCCCAGCACCGCGCCGATCACCACGACGATGCGCGCGAGCACGAGCCGCGTCCGCGGCGAGAGCCGACGCGGGCGCTTCTGGGGCTCGAGCGTCATGGCGCCTCACCCGTCGGCACCGGGAACGGGCGACCCGTCGCCTGCTCGGCGAGCGCCCACACCCGGGCGCCGGTCGCCGGGTCCGACGACACCCGCGTCGGTCGCTGCAGCGCCGGCTCGCCGTGCGTCAGGTAGCGCGGTCCCCAGAACTGCCCGCCCTCGACCTCCGCCGCGGTCAGCGCGTGCAGCGGCACCTCGGCGCCGCGGTGCTTGCCCTGCGACCACGGCGACTGCAGTGCGTCGGCGAACCGCTTGCCCCGGCTCGGCTCGTTGACCCCGGGCACCGTCGGCGTGCGGCCCGAGATCGAGTAGCCCGGGTGCGCCACCACGCTCGCGACCGGCACGGACGCCGCCCGGAGCCGCCGGTCGAGCTCGAACCCCAGCGACTGCGACGCGATCTTCGACTGCGCGTACGCGCGCCAGCTGTCGTACCCGCGCTCGAGCTGCAGGTCGTCGACGCGGAACGTCGAGAGCATCGTCGACAGCGACCCGAGCCACACGATGCGCGCACCGGGCACGAGGTGCGGCACGAGGCGTGCGAGCAGCGCGAAGTGGCCGAGCACGTTCGTCGCGAGCACGAGCTCGTTGCCGTCGACCGACTCCTGCCGCTGCTCGGGCGTGTGCACCATGCCCGCGTTGGCGACGACGCCGTCGAGCGGGGCCCCCTCGAGCAGCCGCTCGGCGCCGGCGTCGACCGAGGCGAGCGACGACTGGTCGATGACGAGGGCCTCGACGGATGCCGCGGGCCGGACGTCGAGGATCGCCGCCGTCGCGGCATCCAACCGCTCGCGGCTGCGCCCGCTCAGCACGACGTGCGCGCCAGCCGCGGCGAGCCGCGCCGCGGTGAAGAACCCGAGCCCCCGGTTCGCGCCCGTGACGAGGTAGCGGCGACCCGTCTGCGGCGGCAGGGGGAGCGGGTACCGGGTCACAGGCCGTCGCCGGGGCCGCCGTTGCCGGCGAGCTCCTCGTGGTGCTGGATGACCTCGGCGACCACGAAGTTGAACCACTTCTCGGCGAACGCCGGGTCGAGGTGCGCGTCGACCGCAAGCGCCCGGAGGCGGGCGATCTGCCGCTTCTCGCGCTCGGGATCGCTCGGCGGGAGCCCGTGCTCGGCCTTCAGCCGGCCGACCTGCTGCGTGAACTTGAACCGCTCGGCGAGCAGGTGGATGAGGGCCGCGTCGATGTTGTCGATGCTCGAGCGGATGCCGAGCAGCTCGCTCATCGCCGCATCCCGTTCGTCGATGGACCCGTCAGTCATGCTTCGACCCTACCCGCGGGTCGCCGTCCCTCAACCAGCGACGGCGGCCCGATCGAGCACCGGACGCGTCGCGACGAGCCCGAGCCACACGATGCCGATCCCGGCCGCGAGCACCGCCGCGATGACGAGCAGCGACGCGGGCGCGACGATCAGCGACACCCCGGTGAGCGGCAGCATCACGATGGCGGCCGTCACGGCGGAGCCGATCGCGGTGATGCGCAGCGGCGACATGACCGCACGACGGCGCGCGGCATCCATGGTGCCCGTCGGCATGCCGAGCATGCCCAGGCTGCGGTAGAGGTCGTCACGGTCGAGGATGCCGGCCGCCTGGTTGACGCCCACCGAGCACGCGACCATGAGGAACGAGCCCACGACGGTGATCAGGATGCCGGTACGGATGTCGGCGAGCAGCAGGTCCGATTCCGCGTCGGCCGACGTGCCCATGACCTCGAGCACCGCGACGCCCGTGCCGGCGAACACGGCCATGAAGCTCGTCATCGCGACGCCGCCCACCTGCCGCCACGCGGCCTTCGGCGACTCCAGCACCGAACGGGCCGCGATGAGCCGCGCGGGCGTCTTCGCACGCCGCGCCTGTCCCTTCGCCGCGAGCCGGATCGCCCAGGGTCCGATGAGGTTGAGCACGGCGATCGATCCGCCGAAGGCGAGCGCGAGCATCCCGAGGATGACCAGGACCGACGGCGCGACCTGCAGCACCGACATGATGCCGAACGCGAGCGCGACGACGCCGAGCCCCACGACGAGGCGCAGCCAGTGCATCCGCGGCGCGTCCTGGCGGGTGCGCACGCCGAGCGGCGAGATGACGACCTGGCGCAGCCCGAGCACGGCGCTCACCGCGGCGAGCGCGCCGATCGCGAACGGCACCGCCACGAGCGCCCACCACGGCAGCAGCACGCCGGATGCCCCGAGCGGCTCGCCGCGGAAGTGGATGAGCCCGAGCAGCGGTACGCCGGCGAGGTACACGGCGACGCCGAGCACGGCGCCGACGAGGGCGAGCACGACCGACTCCAGCACGGCGAGCGCGGACACCGTCGACGGCGTCGCGCCGAGCAGCCGGAGCGTGGCGAGCCGGTCGTCGCGTCGCCGGGCGCTGAGCCGCGCGGCCGCTCCCCCGAGCGACACCAGCGGCACCACGAGCAGTGCGAGGGCGATCACGGCAAGTGCCTGGTAGAGCACCCCGTCGTCGTCCTGCCAGGTCCAGAACGTCTGCGCGCCCCCGAGCACCGTGAGCAGCAGCGCCGTCACGATGGCGAAGGCGGTGACGGGCAGCACGGATGCCGCGGCGCCCGCCGAGCCCGGACGGGCCAGCAGCAGCGCGATCCGGGCGATCACGCGGCCACCCGCTCGCCGACGATGCGGCCGTCGCGCATGTCGACGATCCGCGAGCAGCGGGCCGCGACCTCGGCGTCGTGCGTCACCAGCACGAGCGTGCGTCCCTGTCCGGTCGTCGAGTCGAGCAGCGCCGTCATCACGTCGGCCGACGTGGCCGAGTCGAGCGCGCCCGTCGGCTCGTCGGCGAACACGACGGCGGCGCCCGTCACCTGCGCCCTGGCGATTGCGACGCGCTGCGCCTGCCCGCCCGAGAGCTGGCCGATGCGACGGTCCTCCATGCCGGCGAGGCCGAGGGCGGCGAGCCAGCCGCGCGCGTACTCCTCGCCGCGGGCGCGGGGCATCCCGTTGAGCATGAGTGCGAGCGCGACGTTCTCGACCGCGGTGAGCTCCGGGATGAGGAGCCCCTGCTGGAAGACGAACCCGAACGCCTCCCGGCGCAGTCGGGAACGCTCGCGCTCGCTGAGTCCCGTGTCCGCCACCCGTCCGGTGCCGGACCGGAAGCCGTCGTTCCCGGCATCCGGACGGGTGATCCCCGCGAGGGAGTGGAGCAGCGGGGGCTTGCCCGACCCCGACGCGCCCATGATGGCGAGCGACTCGCCCGTGCGCACCGACAGGTCGACGCCCGCGAGTGCGCGCGTCGACCCGAACGACCTGCTGAGGCCTGCTGCCTCGATCACGTAGGAACTCATGCCATCGAGCCTGCCGGGGCGGTGCCGCACGGCGCGTCGGGCCGGAGGCTGATCCCGCGCGGCATCCGTCATCCTCGGGAATGACCCTCCGGTGGTCGAGTAGCGCCCGGCGGCGCCGGACGCGTATCGAGACCCATGGGCCGGTCTCGATACGCATGCTCCGCGCGCTACTCGACCACCGGGTTGGTCAGCGCGGCGTGGCC
>CBFGWW010000101.1:0-10783 GCA_965652625.1 uncultured Agromyces sp. | reverse complement strand
GAACGCCGATCATCGAGCTCGAAGGGGTCGTGAAGAGCTTCGGTCCCGTGAGCGTCTTGAAGGGCGTGGACCTGAAGGCCTACCCGGGCAAGGTCACCGCACTGGTGGGTGACAACGGCGCGGGCAAGTCGACCCTGATCAAGGGGTTGGCAGGCGTGCAGCCGTACGACGACGGCGTGGTGCGTTTCGACGGGGAGCCGGTGAACCTGCACACCCCGCGTGACGCGTCCCGCCTCGGCATCGAGGTCGTCTACCAGGACCTCGCGCTCTGCGACAACCTCGACATCGTGCAGAACATGTTCCTCGGCCGCGAGGAGACCGAGTTCGGCACGTTCGACGAGGGCCGCATGGAGAAGGACGCCTCCGACACCCTCCGCTCGCTCTCGGTGCGCACCGTGAAGTCGGTGCGGCAGAAGGTGTCGAGCCTCTCGGGCGGGCAGCGGCAGACCGTCGCGATCGCCCGTGCCGTGCTGAAGAAGGCGCGGCTCGTGATCCTCGACGAGCCGACCGCGGCACTGGGCGTCGCGCAGACCGAACAGGTCCTGCACCTGGTGCAGCGCCTCGCCGAGCAGGGCGTCGCGGTCATCATCATCAGCCACAACCTCGCCGACGTGTTCGAGGTCGCCGACCACATCAACGTCCTGTACCTCGGGCAGATGGTCGCGTCCCTCGACGCCGACCAGACCACCCGCGACGACGTGGTCGGCTACATCACCGGCGCGAAGACGCCGCAGGGAGCGAGCGCATGAGCACGCAGAAGACGTCGCCGTCGGTCGACCCCTCGGTGACCACGATTCCGGCCGACCTGATCGGCTCCGGCCAGGAGGGGTCGCTCGGCGACCAGGTCCGCGCGTACTTCCAGCGCGTGCGGTCGGGCGACATGGGCGCGCTGCCCGCCGTCGGCGGGTTCGTGGTGCTGACCATCCTGTTCAGCTTCCTCAGCCCGTTCTTCCTCACCGAGCGGAACTTCGCGAACCTGCTCACCCAGGCCGCGACGCTCGTGATGCTCGGCATGGCGCTCGTGTTCGTGCTGCTGCTCGGCGAGATCGACCTGTCCGCGGGCGTCACGTCGGGCATGACGATGGCGCTGTTCATCGTGCTCGTGAACGTGCACAACGTGCCGTGGATCCTCGCCCTCGGCATCGCGTTCGCGGTGGGCATCCTCACCGGCACGTTCATCGGGTTCTTCGTCGCGAGGGTGGGCATTCCGTCCTTCGTGGTGACACTCGGCCTGTTCCTCGGGTACCAGGGCATCACGCTCTGGATCATCGGAGCGGGCGGCCTCTACCGCGTGCAGATCCCCGAGATCACCGCGATCCAGAACTCGAACATGCCGGTCTGGGCCGGCTGGGTGATGCTCGGCGTGATCCTCGCCGTGTCCGCCGCGACCTCGTTCTGGGACCGTGCGCGACGTCGGCGCGCGGGGGTGGCCAACCGCCCCATCGCGCTCGTGTGGATCAAGCTCGGCGTCATCGCCGTCGTCGGCGGCGCCGCGATCGCGATCCTCAGCCGCAACCGCGGCCAGTCCGTCGGCGTGGTCGAGGGCGTCCCGATCGTCGTCCCGTTCGTGCTCGTCATCCTCTGGATCGGCACGTTCGTGCTCGACCGCACCCGGTACGGCCGCTACCTCTACGCGATCGGCGGCAACGCCGAGGCGGCCCGCCGCTCGGGCGTGAAGGTCATGCTGATCCGCTGGACGGCGTTCATCTGCTGCTCCACCCTCGCGGTCGTGTCCGGCCTGTTCTCGATCAGCAAGGTGGGCTCCGTCGACGCCGCCGCCGGACGCGAGATCGTCCTGTCCGGCGTCGCCGCCGCGGTCGTCGGCGGCGTCAGCCTCTTCGGCGGACGCGGCCGGCTCCTGCACGCCGCGATCGGCGCCCTCGTGATCGCCGTGATCACGAACGGCCTCGGCCTGCTGAACCTGCCGGCCGGCGTCAACCTCGTCGTCACCGGCAGCGTCCTCATCCTCGCCGCCACCGTCGACGCCATCAGCCGCGTCCGCGCCGGCGGCTCAGTCCTCCGGACCTGACCGGTCCACCCCGGTCGAGATCGACGGATGCCGCGACGCCGTGTCGCGGCATCCGTCGTGTTCGGGGACGGCCGCGCGCGGCCGTGCTACACCGCGTCCTGGCGCGGGAAGATCACCTTCTCGACGATGATGATGAGCGACGCCGCCACCGGGATCGCGACGAGCGCCCCGAGCACCCCGCCGAGCGTGCCGCCCGCCACCGCCGCGATCACGACGAGGGCGCCCGGCACGGCCACCGCGCGGGTCATGATGCGCGGGCTCAGCACGTAGGCCTCGACCTGCATGTAGATCAGGTAGTAGATGCCCGCGGCGATCGCGGTCGCCGGCGACGCCGTGAGGCAGACGAGCGTGATGATGATCGCGCCCGTCAGCGTGCCGACGAGCGGCACCAGCGAGGCGAGGAACGCGATGAACGCGAGCAGGATGGGGAAGGGCGCGCCGATGATCGACAGGAAGACGAGGCTCAGGATGCCGTTGATCGAGGCGAGGCTCACCTGGCCGATGACGTAGCGGCCGACCGACCCCGTGACCTCCTCGGCCACCGACCGGAACGACCTGCGGTGGCTCGCCGGCACGAACCGCGCGGCGTAGCGCTTCATGGCCTCGAGCGAGGCGAGGAAGTAGAGCATGAGGATCAGCACGATCACCGCGCCCGTGAGGCCGCCGGCGATGCCCGCCCCGACCGCGAGGATGCCGCCGGTCAGCGCACCGAGGTTGGCGGGGTCGCCGAGCCAGTCCACCGCCGAGTTGATCGCCGAGTCGAGGCTCAGCCCCTCGCCCCCGATGGACGCGATCCAGGCGACGAAGTCGCTGTTCTGCACGCCCTCGACGATCGAGTCCCAGTCGTCGATGATCCTCGTGGTCTGCTCGACGACGATCGGCACGATGGTGGCGATGAGGGCGACGAAGACGCCGATCACGACGACGAACACGAGGAGGATCGCGAGCCAGCGCGGCACGTCGTGCCGCTGCAGCCAGCTCACGACCGGGTCGAGGCCGAGGGCCAGGAACAGCGCCAGCGCGACGTAGAGGATGACGGTGCCCAGCTGGCCGACGATGCCGCCGAGCAGGAGCGCGAGCAGCACCCCGATCGCGCCCACGAAGCCGATGCGGAACGCGTGGATCTTCACCTCGGGGGTCTGCGCGTCGGTATCCGTCGTGATCTCGGCCGCCGGCGGCGGATCGACGACCGGGGTCTGCCTGCGTCTCCACATGCGAGTGACGCTACGCGCTCGGCGCGCGGGCGGGTCGCGCCGCGCCGGTGTGGCGGCCTCAGATCCCGCCGGCACCGAGCACGGCTCCGACCACCACGACGACGAGCACCACCGCCCCGCCGACGGCCGAGCTCGCGAGCACCGCGGTGCGCGCGACGTTCGACCGGCCCGCTCCGCCGTCCACTCGGCGCCCGCGCTCGTGCTTGCCGCGCCCCTCGATGATCATCGAGCGGATGATGTCGCGCAGCGTCGCCGCGACATCGTGCGCCGTGGGCCGCTTCGCGGGGTCGTCGTGGGTCATCGCCCGCAGCAGTTCGCGCCAGCCTTCGGGTACCTCGTCGGGGATCGCCGGCGGCCGGTGCAGCCGGGCGAGCGCGGCCTCGATCGCGGTGCCGGTGTACTCGCGCTCCCCGCGCAGGGCCTCGAGGAGCACGAGCCCGAGCGAGTAGACGTCGCTCGGGGTGCCGATCTCGTCGCCGCGAGCCTGCTCGGGGGAGATGTAGGCGGCGGTGCCCATGATCGCGCCGTCGCTCGTGAGGCGGGATCCGTCGACGAACTGCGCGACGCCGAAGTCCGCGAGCTTCGCGAGCAGGGTGTAGCCGAGTGCGGGCGTCTCGTCGAGGAGCACGTTCTCGGGCTTGACGTCACGGTGCACGATCGATCGCGCGAGGACAAAGCTCAGCGCATCGGCCAGCTGCGAGCCGATGTCGGCCACCTGCCGCGGCTTCATGGGCGCCTTGGCCAGGCGATGCGCGAGCGAACGGCCCTCGACCAGCTCCATCACGAGATAGCGACGCGGGTGCCCGTCGTGCATGAGCGTTCCGGCGTCGAACACGCCGACGAGTCCGGGATGGTTCAGCGTGCCGAGCAGGTGGATCTCGCGCTCGCGGCGCTGCTTGTCGGCGATGGTGTCCTCGTCGTCGCGGAACACCTTGATCGCGACATCGCGTCCGAGTTCGGTGTCGCGCGCCCGGTAGACGTCGGCCATCCCGCCCGAGCCGAGGTGTTCGACGAAGTCGTAGCGGAGCCGCGATGGGGAGGCGATCGCCGGGTCGGCGGGTTGGGGGTCGATCATGGTCGGCTCCTGGTCGTACGTCGTATCGGGTGGCGCACCACACTGGTCATCCATGCGTACCAGCCAGTCTGTCCGAACCGGGCCTCGAGCGGATCCCATTGACATGACGGCGATGACGTGCATGCATGCGTGAGCATCGGATGCCGCGAAGCGGGAATGGATCCCGATCCGATGCGTTGCACCTGTGGTGCAGGGTGCTTCGCCGCGCCCGCGCGAGACGACCGCGGCGACGAGGAGGAACGTGACCGAGCAGACCGCCGTGGGATTCCGCTCCGAACGCGGACCGGTGCTCATCGCCCTGATGCTGTGCACCGGTCTCGTTGCGATCGAGGCGACGATCCTCGCCACGGCGGTGCCGTCGATCGTGGCCGACATCGGCGGGTTCGCGCAGTTCCCGTGGCTGTTCTCGATCTACCTGCTCGCCCAGGCCGTCTCGGTGCCGGTCTACGCCAAGCTCGCCGACACGGTCGGCCGCAAGCCGATCATCCTGGTCGGCATCGGCACGTTCCTCCTCGGCTCGATCCTCGCGGGCTTCGCCTGGGACATGACCTCGCTCATCGTGTTCCGCGCGATCCAGGGCCTCGGCGCCGGTGCCGTGCTGCCCGTGTCGATCACCATCACGGGCGACATCTACACGGTGCGCGAGCGCGCCCGGGTGCAGGGCTACATCGCGAGCGTATGGGCCGCGTCATCCGTCATCGGGCCCTCACTCGGCGGGATCTTCGCCGAGTTCCTCTCGTGGCGCTGGATCTTCTTCGTGAACATCCCGCTGAGCATCCTCGCCGCGTGGATGCTCATCCGGAACTACCACGAGACGGTGGAGCGCAAGAAGCACCGCATCGACATCGCGGGCGCGGCCGTGCTGACCGTCGGGCTCACGCTCCTCATCCTCGCGGTGCTCGAGGGCGGACAGGCGTGGGCGTGGAACTCGTGGCAGAGCATCGGCGCATTCGCCGCCGCGGCGCTGCTGCTCGCGGCGTTCGTGCTCATCGAGCGACGCGCCGCCGAACCGGTGCTGCCGCTCTGGGTGTTCTCCCGGCGGCTCATCGTCACGACCTCGCTCATGTCGTTCGGCGTGGGCGCCGTGCTCATCGGCCTGACCTCGTACGTGCCGACATTCCTCGAGGTGTCCGCCGGTGCCACGCCGATCGTCTCGGGGCTCGCGGTCGCCGCCCTCACGCTCGGCTGGCCGATCTCGGCGTCGCAGTCGGGACGCCTCTTCCTGCGCATCGGCTTCCGCAACACCGCGTTCGTCGGGCTCGGCATCGCCGTGCTGGGCACCGCCGGACTCGTCGCGGCGACGTTCGTCCCGAACCCGGTCACGGCCGCGATCGCCTGCTTCGTCGTCGGCCTCGGGCTCGGACTCGTGGCCTCGCCCACGCTCATCGCCGCGCAGTCGTCGGTGCCGTGGTCGGAGCGCGGCGTCGTCACGGGCGCGAACATGTTCCTGCGCTCGATGGGCAGCGCGGTGGGCGTCGCGATCTTCGGCGCCGTC
This sequence comes from uncultured Agromyces sp., assembly GCA_965652625.1. Classification (GTDB taxonomy): domain Bacteria; phylum Actinomycetota; class Actinomycetes; order Actinomycetales; family Microbacteriaceae; genus Agromyces. The sequence continues at coordinate 4,970 of CBFGWW010000101.1, read as the reverse complement.
GCCAACGCCATGATCGACGCCTCGGGCCTCGGCGCGCACTCCGCCGCCGCGATCCAGGGTGCCTCGGCCGCGGTCTTCATCGGCGTGGCGATCGCGGCGGTCGCGACGATCGCGGGCGCCGTCGCGATGCCGCGCGCCCACGTCGACGACATCGAGCACCGCCCGGCTGAGGCGGAAGAGGCCCCGGTCCCCGAGTAACCCGCGGCCCGCGGTCGTCGTACGCGTCACGGCAGCCCCGCCGGCCCGATCACCTCGTGCTCGAACGTGCGCATCCAGCGCTGCCCCGTCGCGCGGTACTCGGCGTGCGTCGAGAACCGGTAGTGGTACGCATTCGCCCGCACCCACGTCGGCGGCTCGCCGTCGAACGGGTCGTGGCGCAGCAGGCGCAGCGTCGGGGCATCCGCCTGCAGCAGCCGAAGCAGCAACACCTCGAACCACGGCTCCCACATGCGCCCGAGAGGCAGGAACCACATGAGCCAGTCGAGCCGCAGGTGGTAGGGCGCGAACTGCCGCGGGATGCGTCGCAGGTCGCCGGGCTTGCCCTTGAAGCCGTACTCGCGCCACTCCGAGTCGTCGTCGGGATACTCGTCGAGCGTGCCCTCGACCACGATCTCGATACGGCGCTTCGTCACCGTGCCGAACGCGCCGTACGCGTTCACGAGCATCCAGCGGTTGAAGCTCGCGTTCATGAGCTGCCGCCGCGAGAGCAGGTTCTTGACCGGCCACCAGCTCAGCACGACGAGGAGCACGGTCACGGCGGCGACGATGGCGAACCACCAGACCGGCGTCGTCGCGGCATCCGTGCCCAGGTCGGCGGGGATGGCCGGGATGAGCCAGTGCCAGGCGGAGTCGGTGATGGCGGATGCCGCGAGCACGACGGTGATCCAGTTGAGCCACGCGAAATTCCCGGTGACGATGAGCCAGAGCTGCGTGAGGATGACGATCGTCGCCGCGACCGAGCCGACCGGCCCGGGCACGAACAGCAGGAACGGCACGACCAGCTGTGCGAAGTGGTTGCCGAGCACCTCGCCGCGATGGAACCACTTCGGCAGCAGGTGCGCCTGCCGGCTCAGCGGGTTGGGCATCGGCTGCGTCTCGTGGTGGTACATGAGCGCCGTGAGGTCGCGCCACTCGCGTCCGCCGCGGATCTTGATCATGCCCGCGCCGAATTCGAGCCGGAAGACGAGCCACCACACGAGCACGACGATCGTGATGGGGGGCGGTTGGTCGTTCGACCCCAGGAACGCGATGGTGAAGAGCGCCTCGCAGAGCAGCATCTCCCAGCCGAAGCCGTAGAACGTCTGGCCGACGTTCACGATCGAGAGGTAGAGGATCCACAGCGCGAGGAACACGAGCATCGGCACGAACGGCGGGCCGAGCTGCGGCAGCCCGAGCACGACGGATGCCGCGAGCACCATGCCCGTCACCGCGATCGCGACGAGGCGGCGGTCGGTGTAGCCCCACCGGAACAGCGTCGGCCCGCGCAGCCGCCGCGCGATGCGCAGCAGCTCGGGGACGGGCAGGAGCCCGCCCTCGCCGAGCAGCGGACGGAACTGGTTCAGCGTCGAGAGGAACGCGACGAACGCGAGCGCGGCCACCCCGCGCTGGAGCACCTGGCGGGCGATCTCGTAGTCGTGCGCGTCGAACCAGTCGAGCCAGTCCACGTGCTCACGCTACGCCCTACCGGTGGTTGAGGAGCGCCGCGCGGAGCGCGACGCGTCTCGAAACCGGCACCCGCCGGGGTCATGAGATCCCGAACCGCTCCTCGAGCGCCAGCTTCGCCGCCCACCACCCGTTCATGCCGTGCACCGCGGGCCCGGGCGGCGTCGCGCTCGAGCACAGGTAGACGCCCTCGAGCGGCGTGCGCCATGGCTTGGTCGACACCACCGGGCGCTTCACGAACTGCCGCATCGAGAGCTCGCCCGCGTAGATGTCGCCGCCGACGTAGTTCGCGTTCTGCGCGCCGACCTCGACGGCGGAGCGCGAGGCCGACGCGAGCACGAGGTCGCGGAACCCGGGCGCGAACCGCTCGACCTCGCGCGTGACGAGCTCGGTCGCGTCGAGCGTCGATCCGGCCGGCACGTGCGTGTACGCCCAGAGCACGTGCTTGCCCGCGGGCGCCCGGCTCGGGTCGACCACGGTGGGCTGCGTCGCGAGCACGTACGGATGCCGCGGCGCCGCGTCGTCGACGCCGGGCTGGAGTCCGGCCCGAACCGCGTTCTCGGCGGCCGCGATCTCCTCCCGGCTGCCGCCGAGGTGCACCGTGGGTGCGAGCCCGACCTCGGGATTCGCCCACGGCACCGGGCCGTCGAGTGCGAAGTCCACCTTCGCCACGCCGGAGCCGTACCGGTACCTCCGCAGCGCCCGCCGGTAGCGGCCCGGGAGGTGCGCACTGAGCAGCAGCTCGGGCGCGGTGTCGAGCAGCACCGCGCGACTGCCCCGCACCTGGTCGAGCGAGCTCACCGGGGCATCCGTGATGATGCGACCCCCGAGCGAGATGAGCTCGTTCGCGAGCGTGTCGGCGATCTGCTGCGAGCCGCCCTTGGGGAATCCCCAGCCCACCCCGTGGGCGTGCATCGCGAGCAGCAGCCCGGCGCCCGCGGACGCGAGCGAGGGCATGCCGCCGGCGGCATGCGCCACGACGCCCGTGAACATGGCGGGCGCGACATCGCGCGAGAAGCGGGCGTCCCAACGACGCGTGCCCTGTTCGAGCGAACGGAGGCCGAACCGCACTGCCGCGATCGGGTCGCGGGGCAGCTGCAGCAGCTGGGAGCCCGTGAACGACACCACCCCGCGCTGCCGCGCGAGGAGCGGCGCGATGAGCCGCCGCCACGCCCGCCCGTCGGCGCCGAGCCCGTCGACCGTGCGATCGAGGTCGCGCCAGGCGACGCCGGCCCGCCCGCCGTCGAGCGGATGCGCGTAGGAGGCCTCTGGCACGATCCACTCGATGCGGTCGAGCAGCCCGAGGCGGCGGAACACGGGCGACGCGAGGGCGGCCGGATGCACCGCCGAGCACACGTCGTGCAGGAATCCGGGCAGCGTGAGCCCCGCCGACCGCACGCCGCCGCCCACCGACGACGCCGCCTCGAAGACGCGGACCGACAGCCCGGCCCGCGCGGCGACCACTGCGGCCACGAGCCCGTTGGGCCCGCTGCCGACGACCGTGACGTCGACGACGTCGGTCACGAGCTCAGAACCCGGCTCCCATGGTGTTCGTGTAGATCCACGGCAGTCGGTCCATCACGAGCCGGTGCTGGGTGCCCTCGGCGTCGGGGCCTTCGTCGGGCACGGCCGGGTCGTCCTCCTGGAGGCGACGCTCCTCGGCGTACTCGTCGTCCTCCTGCCAGATGATGGTGCGGCCGTCCTCGCTGAACCGGCTCACGTAGGGCGTGATCTCGCCCGAGCGAAGCTCGGCGAGCGCTGCGTCGACGGATGTCGCGCGCTGCAGCCCGTGCAACGTCACCCAGGTCGGCGGCCACAGCGTCATGGAGCCGGCCGCGTGCCGGTCGAGCGCGTCGACGGGCCGGAGCCACTCGACGGACATGACCTCGTCGGGCGCGGGCCGGATCTCCCCCTCGGGCACCCGCACGGCGAAGAACGTGGTGCGCAGCTGCTTCGGCGAGCCCTTCGGCGGGGTCCAGTGCGAGAACGGCACCAGGTCCCAGCGGTCGAGCTCGAGGCCGATCTCCTCGCGCGTCTCGCGCACGGCCGCGCGGCGGGCGGCGTCCTCGGTGTCGACCGAGCCCCCGAGGGCGTCGGCATCGTCGACGGCGCCGCCCGGGAACACCCACGCTCCGGCGAACGAGCCCCGGTCGCGAGGACGCTCGGCCAGGAGCACCTCGAGGCCCCGCTCGCCGTCGCGCAGCAGCACGACGGTGGCCGCGGCCCCCGGAACCTCGTCGTTCGTCAGGGATTCAAGGTCGCTGTCCATGTCCCCAGACTAGGACGGACCGCCCGGCGGCGCACCGGTCGCACCTCGGTCACCCGAGGCTTGCGCCCGAGTCGCGGACGGGTCACGTGCTCGGCAGCGCCGGGCCGCACAAGCCCGGGCGTGTCGACGGCCACGCTCGATACACTGCCGACATGCACCTGCCACGACTGCGCGGTCCCGACAGCGAGGCGGTGTCGCCGCTCGCGACCCTCGTGCGAGCGCCGAACCCGGGGCCGATGACCCTCGACGGCACCAACTCCTACGTGCTGCGCCGCCCCGAATCGGCCGGCGTGGTCGTCGTCGACCCCGGCCCGTCGATCGCCGAGCACCTCGAGCACCTCGCGGACTTCGGCACCGTCGAGCTCGTGCTGCTCACGCACCACCACCCCGACCACAGCGAATCGCTCCACGAGTTCGCCCGCCTGGTCGGCGCACCGGCGCGCGCGACCGACGCCGAGTACTGCCTCGACGCCGAGCCGCTCACCGACGGCGAGCGGCTGCAGGTCGCGGGCATCGAGCTCGAGGTCATCGCCACGCCCGGCCACACGGCCGACTCGGTGAGCTTCCACCTGCCCGGCGACGGCGACTACGGCACCGTGCTGACGGGCGACACGATCCTCGGCCACGGCACGACGATCATCTCCGACCCCGACGGCGCCCTCGGGCCCTACCTCGAGTCGCTCCGCCGCCTCCGCACGCTCGGCGAGCGTGCGAGCGGGCCGGTCGCGGTGCTTCCCGGACACGGGCCCGTGCTGCGCGACCTCGCGTCGATCGCCGACGACTACCTGGCGCACCGCGCCGAGCGCCTCGACCAGATCCGCGACGCGCTGGTGAAGCTCGGCGCGGATGCGTCGGTCGCCCAGGTGACCGACCTCGTCTACGTCGACACGGATGCCGCGGTGCGGCCCGCCGCGGAGGCATCCGTTCGAGCGCAGCTCGTGTACCTCCGCGGGCGGGCGTAGCACCGCGGCATCCGTTCGTTCGGTGCAGGCTCCGCCGGCCCGGCGGATGCGATTGCACAGCCCGTCGGCGCTTGCGC
>CBFGWW010000100.1:0-10961 GCA_965652625.1 uncultured Agromyces sp. | reverse complement strand
GCCCGACGCGCACAGCGCCCGGGTGACGTTGACGCCCTTGCCGCCCGGATCCTGGCGGGTGCTCGTGGCGCGCTGCACGGCGCCGGGCTCGAGCGCCTCGGCGAGCTCCACGGTGCGGTCGAGCGACGGGTTGGCCGTGAGCGTGACGATCATGCGAGCACGACCTGCACGTCGGCGTCGGCGAGGGCCTCGGCGAGCTCGGGCGGCGGCGCGGCATCCGTGATGAGCGTGTCGACCTCGTCGAGGCACGCGAACCGCACGAGCGACTCGGCGTCGAGCTTCGTCGAGTCCGCCAGCACGACGACGCGGCGGGCGGCATGCACCATCGCGGCCTTCGCGGCCGCCTCGGTCTCGTCGGGCGTGGAGAAGCCGAACGCGGAGCTCACCCCGTTGGCGCCGACGAAGGCGAGGTCGGGGCGGATGTCGCTGAGCTGGGCGATCGTGGTGGGACCGACGGCCGCGCCGGTGATGCCGCGGACGGCCCCGCCGAGGCTGCGCAGCTGCAGGTGCGGGTTCGCGGCGGCATGCAGGCGCGCGGCGAGCGGCACGGAGTTCGTGGAGACGTCGAGCGTCGCGCCGGGGACGTCGGGGGACCAGTCCTCGAGGAGTTCGGCGAGCCGGCCGGTGGTGCTGCCCGAGTCGATCAGCACGGAGCCGCGGAACGTCGGCGGGACGAGGTGGAGTGCGGCACGCGCGATCGCGTCCTTCTGCTCGGCGTTGCGGCCGAGGCGCTCGACGAGGGAGGTCTCGGCGAGGGCCGACTGCTCGGCGGGGACCGCGCCGCCGTGGACGCGGCGCAGGCGCCCGGCCTCCTCGAGGGCGTCGAGGTCGCGGCGGATCGTCTCGGTCGTCACGCCGAAGTCGCGTGCGAGGCCCGCCACGGAGACGCGGCCGACGAGCTCGAGCGTGTCGGCGATCTGCTGGTGTCGCTCCGTCGCGTACATCGGCCGTCCTCCCGGTCTGCGTCTGCCTGTGGTTCCGCCGCCGGTCGGTCGCCGTCGACGTGTCATGAGCAATATTCACACATAAAGCAACAGAAAGCAACACATTCGAAGATTTGGGGCACGCGAATGCCGCGGGCGCGTGCGTTGGCGGCTCGCGACGTCGACCAGCGGGGTCGGTCGCTGCGCGCTTGCAGGAAGAATCCGGGCACGCTCGGCGTGTCGGGGGCCGCGGAGCGGCGCGTCGCGGAGTTCTTCCTGCAACCGCGAATGAAGAAGAGAGAAGACGAGCGCAGGAGAGCCGGGCGTCAGCCGGCGGTGATGATGCCCCAGATGCCCGAGCCGAGCAGGTAGAGGCCGACCGCACCGACGACGATCCAGATCGCGATGCGCGCGTTCGACGGGCGCTTCGGGTCGGGGTCGGGCTCGAGTTCCTTCTTGGGGAGGTAGTCGTTCATTCGCGGCATCCGTTCACTTGACGAGGGGGAAGAGGATCGTCTCGCGGATGCCGAGGCCGGTCACCGCCATGAGGAGGCGGTCGATGCCCATGCCCATGCCGCCCGACGGCGGCATGCCGTACTCGAGCGCCCGCAGGAACTCCTCGTCGAGGCGCATCGCCTCGGGGTCCCCGCCGGCGGCGAGCTTCGCCTGCTCGACGAAGCGCTCGCGCTGCACGACGGGGTCGACCAGCTCGGAGTACCCCGTGGCGAGCTCGAAGCCGCGCACGTAGAGGTCCCACTTCTCGACGACGCCCGGGGTCGACCGGTGCGCGCGCACCAGCGGCGACGTGTCGAGCGGGAAGTCCATGACGAACGTCGGCCGCTCGAGCGAGCCCTTCACGTGGTGCTCCCACAGCTCCTCGACGTACTTGCCGGGCAGCGGGTGGTCGATCTCGATGCCCTCGGCGTCGGCGAGCTCCTTCAGCCGCGACATGGGCGTCTCGGCGGTGATCTCCTCCCCCACCGCCTCCGACAGCGTGCCGTACATCGAGATGCGGTCCCACTCGCCCCCGAGGTCGAACTCGGTGCCGTCGGCCCAGGTCACGACGTGGGAGCCGCTCGTGGCCACCGCGGCATCCTGGATCAGCTGCTGCGTGAGCGCGGCCATCGTGGTGTAGTCGCCGTAGGCCTCGTAGGCCTCGAGCATCGCGAACTCGGGGCTGTGCGTGGAGTCGGCGCCCTCGTTGCGGAAGTTGCGGTTGATCTCGAACACGCGCTCGATGCCGCCCACGACGGCGCGCTTCAGGTAGAGCTCGGGCGCGATGCGCAGGTACAGCTCGGTGTCGAACGCGTTCGAGCGGGTCACGAACGGGCGAGCGGATGCCCCGCCGTGCATGACCTGCAGCATCGGCGTCTCGACCTCGATGTAGCCGAGCGCGTCGAACGTGCGGCGCAGGCTCGCGTTGACCTTGGCGCGGTCGACGACGTTGCGGCGGGCCTGCTCGCGCGCGATGAGGTCGAGGTACCGGCTGCGCACGCGCGTCTCCTCGGAGAGCTCGTTGTGCAGGTTCGGCAGCGGCAGGATCGCCTTCGAGGCGATGCGCCACTCCTTCACGAGGATCGACAGCTCGCCGCGGCGGCTCGTGATGACCTCGCCCGAGACGAACACGTGGTCGCCGAGGTCGACGAGCTCCTTCCAGTCGGCGAGCGACTCCTCGCCCACCTCGGCGAGCGACACCATCGCCTGGATGCGGCTGCCGTCACCCGACTGCAGGGTCGCGAAGCAGAGCTTGCCGGTGTTCCGCGAGTAGACGATGCGGCCGGCGAGGCCGACCTGCTGCCCGCTCGACTCGTCGACGCCGAGGCCCACGAAGCGGTCGCGCACCTCGGGGATGGTCGCCGTGATCGGCAGGCGCACCGGGTACGCGCCGAGTCCGAGGTCGTCGGACGTCGCGATGAGCCGCTCGCGCTTGGCGAGCCGCACGGCCTTCTGCTCCGAGATCTCCTCGGCGGTGGGCTCGGCTGCGGCTTCCGTGGTGGTTTCGGCCATCGTTCACTCTCGGTTCGCGGAAATGTGCGTGCCCAAGCCTACTCAGGCGTGGCTCCGAGGTTCGTGGCAGTCGATCAGCCGCCGACCTCGACGAAGGCGTTGTCGATGAGCCGGGTCGAGCCGACGATCGCGGCGACGAGCACCAGCGCCCGCCCGCGGTAGTCCTCGGCGACGGGCAGGAACGTGTCGGGGTCGACGACGACGAGGTAGTCGAGGTTCACGCCGTCGTGGTCGCCGAACGCGGCGACGCCCTCGGCGAGCAGCTCGGACGGGCCGTCGGATGCCGCGGCATCTGCGGCCCGCAGGGACTCGGCCAGCACGAGCGCCGCCTGCCGCTGGCCCGCGTCGAGGTAGCGGTTGCGGCTCGAGAGGGCGAGTCCGTCGTGTTCGCGCACGGTCGGCACGACCTCGATGCGCAGCGGCATGTCGAGCTCTCTGACCATGCGCGTGACGAGGAAGACCTGCTGCGCATCCTTCTGGCCGAACAGGGCGACGTCGGGCTGCACGATGTTGAACAGCTTCGCCACGACCGTGAGCACGCCGTCGAAGTGCCCGGGGCGCGAGGCGCCCTCGTACTGCGAGCCGACCGGCCCGGCCTGCACGGTCGTGCCGCCCCGCCCGTTCGGGTACATCTCGTCGACGGCCGGCGCGAAGACCGCGTCGACGCCGAGCTCCTCGAGCGCCGCGACATCCGCGTCGAACGTGCGCGGGTAGCGGTCCAGGTCTTCGCCGGCGCCGAACTGCAGCGGATTCACGAAGATCGAGACGACGACGAGGTCGGCGAGCTCGCGGGCCCGCCGTACGAGCGCGAAGTGGCCGTCGTGGAGGGCGCCCATCGTGGGCACGAAGGCGACGCGCGCGCCGTCGGCGCGTCGTCGGGCGACGAGTTCGCGGAGCTCCGCGATCGTGGGCACGGTGCGGATGCCCGAAGCCGCCTCGGTCACGAGCCACCTCCCAGTGGCCGGTCGGTGCCGGCCCCGTCGATCGTACCGGTCCCGTCGAGGAACGGCCCGGGGTCGTGCCGCGACAGGGCGTTCTCCACGGCGCTGCGCACGAGCGGCGCGAGCACCGCGCCGGGCCGGGCGACGCCGATGCCGTCGAGCAGCCCGCTCGCCTGGTCGACGATGGCACTCGAGAAGGATGCCGCGGTGTCGATCGCCTCCGCGTACGCCCGGCGGTCGGCCTCGGCCACGACGAACGGCTCCCCGCCCATCTCGACCACGAGGGCCTGGCCGATGGGCAGCACCGGCGCGGGCGCCGTGACGGCGAACCACGTGCCGGCGAGGCGCGCGAGATCGATGCTCGTGCCCGTGAACGCCATGGCCGGGTGCACGGCGAGCGGGATCGCGCCGGCGCGGCGGGCCGGATCGAGCACGCCCGTGCCGAAGCGCGCGGCCGTGTGCAGCACGAGCTGGCCGGGCTGCCACACGCCGGCGTCGGCGAGCCCCGCGACGAGCCCCTCGAGCTCGCCCTCGGGCACCGCGAGCAGCACGAGCTCGCTGCGCTCGACGATCTCGGGGATCGGCAGCACCGGCACCGCGGGCAGCATCGCCGCCGCGCGCTCGCGGCTCGCATCCGACACGGCCGCGATGCCCGTGACGGCATGGCCGGCGCCCGCGAGGGCGGCGGTCAGCACGGCGCCCACGCGTCCGGCGCCGATGGCTCCGACGCCGAGCCGGCCGGATCGCTCAGCGGGCATCGGCGGACTCCGGTCGCGGCCCGGGAACCCCGGCGGCGCGGGCGCCGCTCGCAGCGCCGGGGGCGCCCCAGTGGTGCGAGGTGTCGCGCGCGGCGCGGTCGACCGCCTCCACGGCGAGCCGCTCGAACAGCCCGTCGGCCTCGTCGCGGTCGGCGACCGGCAGGGTCGCGTACACGGGGCCCGCGACCGTGTGGATGCGCACGGCGGCGAGCCGCAGCATCCGCTTCACCGGGCCGACGTGGATGGCGACCGACTGCATGCGCGCGAGCGGTGCGAGCGTGAGGCTGCGCAGCAGCCACCCGCGGCGGATGAGCGCGACGCCGTCGATCACGTTCCAGCCGATGCGTCGCCACGAGAACGGGCGCAGCCAGGCGGCGCGACGCGGCGTGCGCGAGAATCCGTCGCCGTCGCGTCCGACGAGCCCGGCGTCGACGAACGCATCGACGGATGCCGCGGCGTCGGGCAGGAGCAGGCCGAGCACGCGGTGCACGTCGGCGACGGTGCCGACCGGGAGCACGAGCGTGCGCTGCGCGGCTTCGTTCCCGGCGCTGACCGACTGGCCCGCGACGTTGATGCGGATCGACCACCAGCCGAACGGCCGCCAGAGGATCCACTGCTGCGCCTCGATCGCGTGGATGCGGCCCGGCGGGATCGTCTGGTTGCCCGTCGAGAGCAGCCCGTGGCCGATGCGCACGCCGTCGGGCGTGCCCGCGATCGAGTACCGCAGGGACTTCGTGATGCGCGACCAGAGGTAGCTCACGAGGCCGATCGCGGCGGGCACGAACGAGAACAGCACCCAGAGCTGGCCCGTCGTGACGCCGATCACGATGATCGCCACGAGGATGATGGCCCACACCGTCGAGCCGCCGAGCAGCGTCGAGCCGATGACGCGGCCCAGCGGCAGGTGCACGACCGACTCGGGCGGCGCGAGGTTCGGGTCGAGCTCGGGCGCGAGGAACTCGTCGACGCGGTGCCCGATCACGGTCGACACCGTGGCGCGGCCGTTGGCTGCGGGCACGGATGCCGCGGGCGCACCCGGTGCCGTCGGGGCGACCGTGAGGCCCGCGGCATCCGTCACCGCATCGGCATCCGTCACGACCGCGGCATCCGTCACCGGCGCGGCCTGCGCGGCCGCCTTCTGGGCGCGGGCCCCGGAGGCGAGGCGCAGCACGTCGGCGCGGAGGCCGTCGGCGAGCGCGGACCCGAGGTAGGACAGCTGCACGTTCGCGGACTGCCCCGCCACCGAGATCTCGAGCTTCGCGGTGCCGAAGAGCCGGGCGAACACCGGCCGGTTCACGTTGATGCCCTGGATGCGGTCGAGCCGTGCGCTGCGATGCGATCGGAACAGGATGCCGCTGCGCACCTCGACCGCCTCGTTCGTGACGCGGAACGTGTGCATGCGCCACGACAGCCAGAACCCGATGATGACGAGCACGATCACGACGCCGACGCCGGCGACCGCCCAGCCCACGAGGCCGCGGTCGACGATGCCGCCGATGGGGTCGTTGGCCCAGTCGCCCCGGAAGCGCTCGAACTCGCCCTCGAAGTCGTCTCCGAGGTCGGGCGCGAAGAACACGATGAACATGTCGACGAGCCGCTCGCGCAGGTTCGCGATGATGAAGCCGAGCACGGCGATGAACACGAGGCCGCCCCGCAGCAGCGGGCTCGCGGGGTGCAGCCGGTGCCACTCGCCGTCGGCGAGGTTCGTGACCGGCTGGGGCCGGACGGGTGCGGTCACCGGATGCTCCCCGCGCTGACAGTGCTCACAGTCCGGCTCGGCGGGTCTCGGCCAGCGCCACGAGCTCGTCGCGGAGCCGGTCGGCCTCCTCCATCGGGAGGCCGGGCACGGTGACGGCGGTGGCGGCCGCGGCGGTCACGAACTTCAGGTCGGCGAGTCCGAGCGCCCGGGCCACGGGTCCGCGCGTGATGTCGACGAGCTGCATGCGGCCGTAGGGCACGGCGACCTGGCGCTGGAACATGATGCCGCGCTTGAAGACGAGGTCGTCTTCGCGTAGGCGGTAGCCGATCGAGCGCACGCGCCGCGGCTCGAACGCGATGCCGATGAGCGAGATCACGCCGATCACGATCGCGCCCCAGAGCGTCCACCACATGCCCCAGAGGGCGTAGGCCACGAGCAGTCCGCCGACGAAGACGACCATGCCGATGAGCGAGCCGACGACCTCCACCACGATGTACTTCGGGGAGACGCGGAGCCAGCCGGTGTCGACGGGCGCCGCGGGCGCGGGCGGGGGCGCGGGTGCAGGAGCGACGGGCTCGTTCGCGAGCGGCTGCGCTGCGACATCCGACGCGAAGACCGGCGCGGACGCGGCATCCGCCGGCTGCACCCCCGGGGCCTCGGGCATGTGGGGTTCGGCGTCGGGACCCGGACCACCCGGCACAGCGCCCTCACCCGGTTCGATGCGGCCCGCGTCGTCGCGGATCTCAGGCATGCGCGTGCTCTTCCTTCTCGGGTTCGGTGTCGTCGGGCGGGAGGGTGCAGAAGGCCTCGGCGATGAGCCCGGCGGCGAGCAGCAGGCCGGCGCCGATCGCGGTGGCGAGCGCGAGCCAGATCGTGCCCGCGGGCGGCACCACGCTGCGCGTGAGGAGGAACAGCGTGATGCCGATGCCGAACCCGAGCACGAGCGAGCCGCTGAGGCTGCACGCCTTGGCGAGCACGGCCGTGCGCATCGCGCGGAACGGGTCGAGGTGCTTGGTGGCCTTGCCCTTCACGGCGCGCCGGATGGGCCAGGCGAACGCCACGACGAGCGCCGCGACGCCCACGAGCGTGATCGGCAGCGACAGCGGCGGCACGATCGCGTTGCCGCCCGCCGAGACGATGGCGAGGTCGACGAGGTAGCCGGCGACCGCGCCGGCGAGCACGAACGCGATGACCGTCGAGGCGTGCGTGCGCTTCATCGCCGCACCACCTCGTCGTGCGCCGCGGCGCGCAGCTCGGCGACCGGTCCGCGCCCGGGCAGCGTCGCGTCGGGGTCGACGTCGAGCCACGGCTGCAGCACGAAGGCACGCTGCCAGGCGCGCGGATGCGGCAGCTCGAGCCGCTCGTCGGACGACACCGCGCCGCCGAAGTCGATGAGGTCGAGGTCGAGCGTGCGGTCGCCCCAGTGCTCGGTGCGCACCCGGCCGTGCTCGTGCTCGAGCCCCTGCAGCACGTCGAGCAGCGCGTGCGCGTCGAGGGCGGTCTCGACGAGGACCACGCCGTTGAGGTACCCGGGCGCGTCGTGGTCGACGCCGGCGTCCTTGATCGCCGGGGTCTCGTAGATCGGCGAGACGGCCACGAGCTCGACGCCCGGCGTCGCGGCGAGGGCGCGCACGGCCGCATCGATCGTGACCTCGCGTGCGCCCAGGTTCGCCCCGAACGCGACGACGGCCCGGGTCATGCGCGGCTCCGCACGATCGTGACGGCGACGTCGTCGAACGGCACGGAGATGGGCGCCTCGGGCTTGTGCACCGTGACCTCGACCTCCTCGACCGCCGGATACGCGAGGGCGACGTCGGCGACGCGCTCGGCGACGGTCTCGATGAGGTCGACCGGGTCGCGGCGCACCGCGTCGGCCACCGCCTCGGCGAGCTCGCCGTAGTGCACGGTGCGGCAGAGGTCGTCGCCGGATGCCGCGGCCGCGAGGTCGACCGCGACGGACACGTCGATCACGAACTCCTGCCCCTCGACGCGCTCGAAGTCGAAGACGCCGTGGTGCGCGCGGACGCGCACGCCGGTGAGGGTGATGCGGTCGGGGGTCCTAGCCACGTCGTCCACTCTGCCACGCCCCGAGGACGTCGAGCGCGCGGCGGGTGCCGCGCACGTCGTGCACGCGCACGCCCCACGCGCCGGCCTGCGCCGAGAGGGCGCTCACGACCGCCGTGGGCAGGTCGCGGTCCTCCATCGGCGCGTCGTCGGGGAGCAGCGCGCCGATGAACCGCTTGCGCGAGGCGCCCACGAGGATCGGCAGGCCCAGCTCGCCGAGCACGTCGAGCCGGCCGAGCAGCTCCCAGTTCTGCGCGCCGCGCTTCGCGAAGCCGAGGCCCGGGTCGAGGATGATGCGCTCGCGCTCGACGCCCGCGTCGGCCAGCGCGTCGACGCGCGCCGCGAGCTCGTCCCGCACCTCGGTCGCGACGTCGTCGTACTCGGCGAGCGCGTCCATGCGGTCGGAGTGCCCGCGCCAGTGCATCGCGACGTAGTGCACGCCCGTCTCGGCCACGATCGGCGCCATCGCGGCATCCGCGAGCCCGGCGGAGACGTCGTTGATGATCTCGGCGCCGGCCTCGACCGCGGCCAGGGCGGTCGCCGCGCGCATGGTGTCGACGCTGACCCGGATGCCGCGACCGGCGAGCTCGCGCACGACGGGCACGACGCGGCGAAGCTCCTCCTCGGGCTCGACGCGGGCGGCGCCCGGACGCGTGGACTCGCCGCCGACGTCGAGCACGTCGGCGCCGTCGGCCACGAGCTCGAGCCCGTGCGCGATCGCGGCGTCGGCGTCGAACCAGCGCCCGCCGTCGCTGAAGGAGTCGGGCGTGACGTTGACGACGCCCATGATCAGGGTCGATCCGTCAGCCACGGTCGGCGGATCCGATCAGCGCGATGATCTCGGCGCGGGCGGCCGGCTCGCCGAGCGCGCCGCGGCTCGCGATGGTGATCGTCGAGCTGCGCTCCTGCCGGGAGCCGCGCGTGGTGACGCAGCGGTGCTGCGCGTCGAGCACGACGAGCACGCCCTTCGGATCGAGGCCCGCCTCGAGCGTGTCCGCGATCTCCTCGGTGAGCCGCTCCTGCAGCTGCGGCCGCGCGGCGAGCGTCTCGATGACCGCGGGGATGCGCCCGAGCCCCACGACGCGCTCGGCCGGCAGGTAGGCGACGTGCGCCGTGCCGACGAAGGGCAGCAGGTGGTGCTCGCACACCGAGCGGAAGGCGATGTCGCGCAGCACGACCGCGTCGGACGTCGCGGGGACGCCCGCCTCGGTGTCGCCGAGCGGCACGGTGTCGGCCAGGTGCGTCATCGGGTCGACCGCGAGGCCGCCGAAGAAGTCGGCGTACGCCTCGGCGACCCGCTGCGGCGTGCGCTCGAGCCCCGGGCGCTCGGGGTCCTCGCCGATCGCGAGCAGGATCTCGTGCACGGCGCGCTCGATGCGCCCGGTGTCCACACCGGCCATGGCACCCCCTCTTCGGGTCGGTCGGCTAGGCCGTCGCGGGCCGCGGCTTCGTCCGCGGCGCGCGCGCAGCGGCCGGCTCCTCGACCGGGGTCTGGCCCGAGTCGACGCCGCCGTCGACGGCGCCCTGGTCGATCGGCATCTTCTCCTCGGCGGGGAACGCGATCGGCGGGCGGTCGGAGACGGGGCGACGGTCGCTCGAGAGCCAGAGCGGGCGCTCGGGGAGCCGCTTCACGTCCTTGAAGATCTCGGCGATCTGGTTGTGGTCGAGCGTCTCGTGCTCGAGCAGCTCGGCCGCCAGCTTGTCGAGGATGTCGCGGTTGTCGTTGAGCACCTGCCACGCCTCGTCGTGCGCCTGCTCGATGAGCGTGCGCACCTCGGCGTCGACCCGCTCCGCGATCTCCTCGGAGTAGTCGCGCTGGTGGCCCATGTCGCGGCCGAGGAACACCTCGCCCTGCGACTGGCCGAGCTTCACGGCGCCGACGTTCGCCGACATGCCGTACTCGGTGACCATCTTGCGCGCGGTGGCCGTGGCCTTCTCGATGTCGTTCGAGGCGCCGGTCGACGGGTCGTGGAACACGATCTCCTCGGCCACGCGGCCGCCCATCGCGTAGGTGAGCTGGTCGAGCAGCTCGTTGCGGGTGACCGAGTACTTGTCCTCCAGCGGGAGCACCATCGTGTAGCCGAGGGCCCGGCCGCGCGGCAGGATCGTGATCTTCGTGACGGGGTCGGTGTAGTTCATCGCGGCCGCCGCGAGCGCGTGTCCGCCCTCGTGGTAGGCCGTGATGAGCTTCTCCTTGTCCTTCATCACGCGGGTGCGGCGCTGCGGGCCGGCGATCACGCGGTCGACGGCCTCGTCGAGGGCGCGGTTGTCGATGAGCTGCGCGTTCGAGCGCGCCGTGAGCAGCGCGGCCTCGTTGAGCACGTTCGCGAGGTCGGCACCCGTGAAGCCCGGCGTCTTGCGCGCGAGCACCTCGAGGTCGACGCCGTTGGCCAGCGGCTTGCCCTTCGAGTGCACCTCGAGGATCTTCTGGCGGCCCTTGAGGTCGGGCGCGTCGACGCCGATCTGGCGGTCGAACCGGCCCGGGCGCAGCAGCGCCGGGTCGAGGATGTCGGGCCGGTTGGTGGCCGCGATGAGGATCACGCCGCCCTTGGTGTCGAAGCCGTCCATC
>CBFGWW010000099.1:0-10985 GCA_965652625.1 uncultured Agromyces sp. | reverse complement strand
GGTGGTCAGCGCAATTCTCCTGAGTTGTCACGGACCGAACACGTCGGCGGCGCGCGGCGCGGCGCGGCGCGGCCCGGCGCGGCGCGGAGCGCGGCCCCGCGGACCGGGGCTGCGGCTACGCGCGGAGCCGCGCGCGGGCTACGCGCGGAGCCAGGCCGTGGTGTCGCGGGGGAGCGTGCGCCCGTCGAGGGGCCCGCTCGCGAGCAGCAGGTCGCCGCCCGGCAGCTCCACGGGCGACGTGCCCGTGTTCGCGACGACAACGACGGGCCCGTTCCGCAGCGCGACGACCGACGAAGGGAACCCGGGCAGCCACTCGAGCGTCCCGGCGCCGAGCGCGTGCTCGCGCCGCAGGCGCAGCGCGTCGCGGTAGAGCGAGAGCGTCGATCCGGGGATGCCGCGCTGCGCGTCGCGCGCGAGCGACGCCCACTGCGCGGGCTGCGGGAGCCACGCGGCATCCGTCGGCCCGAACCCGTAGGACGGCTCGGCGCCCTCCCAGGGGATGGGCACGCGGCATCCGTCGCGGCCGTAGCGCTCGCCGTCGGTGCGGAACCAGGTCGGGTCCTGGCGGGCGTCGTCGGGGAGGTGGATGACCTCGGGCAGGCCGAGCTCCTCGCCCTGGTAGAGGTACGACGAGCCGGGGAGCGCGAGCATGAGCGCGGTCGCGGCGCGGGCGCGACGCAGGCCGGGCTCGTACTCGGGAAGGCCCTTCGAACGCGGGCCGAGGCCGTGGCCCTGCGGGTTGGCCTCGGTCACCGAGAGGCGCGTGGCGTGGCGCACGACGTCGTGGTTCGACAGCACCCACGTCGACGGCGCGCCGACGGCGCCGAACGCGTCGAGCGATGCGTCGATCACGCGGCGGAGGGCCGCGGCATCCCACGGCGTCTCGAGGTAGGCGAAATTGAACGCCTGGTGCATCTCGTCGGAGCGCACCCACTTCGCGACGCGGGGGAGCGGGTCGACCCAGGCCTCGGCGGCGAGGATGCGCTCGCCGGGGTACTCGTCGAGCAGCGCGCGCCAGTCGCGGTAGATCTCGTGCACGCCGTCCTGTCCCCAGTACGGCGCGCCGTCGCCCTCGTCGCTGATCTCGGGCTCGAGCGGCACGCCGGCCTCGTCGGGCGGGACCGCCCCGGGGACGCCACCGGCGCCGCCCATGCTGCCGCCCTCGGCGGGCGGCGTGTAGTCGGGCAGGCCGTCGGCCTTGACCATGCCGTGCGCGACGTCGACGCGGAACCCGTCGACGCCGCGGTCGAGCCAGAACCGCAGGATGCGCCGGAACTCCTCGCGCACCTCCTCGTTGGTCCAGTCGAAGTCGGGCTGCGAGCTGTCGAACAGGTGCAGGTACCACTGGCCGGGGGTGCCGTCGGGCTCGACGACGCGCGTCCACGCGGGGCCGCCGAAGACGGACTCCCAGTTGTTCGGCGGCTCGTCGCCGGCGGGGCCGCGACCGTCGCGGAACAGGTAGCGGGCGCGCTCGGCGCTGCCGGCCGGCGCGGCGAGGGCGGCCCGGAACCACGCGTGCTCATCCGACGAGTGGTTCGGCACGAGGTCGATGATCACGCGGATGCCGCGGGCGTGCGCCTCGGCGAGCATCGCGTCGAAGTCGGCGAGCGTGCCGAACCGCGGGTCGACGTCGCAGTAGTCGGCCACGTCATAGCCGGCGTCGCGCTGCGGGGACGTGTAGAAGGGGGAGAGCCAGATGGCGTCGATGCCGAGGTCCTGCAGGTCGCCCAGGCGGCTGGTGATGCCGGCGAGGTCGCCCATGCCGTCGCCATTGCCGTCGGCGAAGGACCGGGGATAGATCTGGTAGATCGCGGCGGTGCGCCACCACTCGGAAGTCATGACGAGAACTGTACGACATCTCGTTACAGCATGGAAACGCTTGCAGCATCGCCGCGTCATGCGATGGTTACGAACCGGTATCAATGCTGGCGGTCCGGTTTGGTAATGAACGTCACGCAAGGTATACCTGTAATCGCTTGCATATCTGCGAGTACTCCACACGGAAGAACGGCCTTTCGGTCACGGTGCGCGATCCCGCTCGGAAACGAGCGGGGCGGGGATCCCGGATCCCACACCAGGCGAAGGCGCCGATCTCTCACGCACACTGAGAAGGGCACACCAATGAGGGTGAACAAGAAGGGCCTCCTCGCTGCAGGCGCCGTCGCGGTCGTCGTGACGCTGGGCCTCGCGGGCTGCGCAGGCGGCGACAGCGGGTCGGACGCCGAGGCGTCGTCGAGCGGCACGCTGACGGTCTGGGTCGACGCCGAGCGCGTCGACGCGCTGAAGGGCGCGGCCGAGGCGTACACCGAGAAGACCGGCGTCGAGGTCGAGCTCGTCGGCAAGGACAACGCCGACATCAAGGACGACTTCATCCAGCAGGTGCCGACCGGCAAGGGCCCCGACATCACCATGGGTGCGCACGACTGGCTGGGCGAGCTCTCGACCAACGGCGTCGTGGCTCCGATCGAGCTCGGCGACTCCGCCGGCGACTACCTCCCCGTCGCGATCGACGCGTCGACCTACGAGGGCACCACCTACATGCTCCCCTACGCGGTCGAGAACATCGCGGTGCTCCGCAACGCCGACCTCGTTCCCGAGGCCGCCACGAGCTTCGACGACATGATCGCCAAGGGCCAGGCCGCCGGCCTCGCCCACCCGTTCGTGGTGGAGCAGGGCGCCGAGGGCAACCCCTACCACCTCTACCCGTTCCAGACCGCGTTCGGCGCCCCCGTCTTCGGCACGAACGACGAGGGCTACGACCCCACCGACCTCCAGCTCGGCAACGCGGGCGGCGAGCAGTTCGCGGCCTGGCTCTCGGCGCAGGGCAAGAACGGCACGGGCAACTTCAACACCGACATCGACGGTGACATCGCCAAGCAGGCGTTCCTCGACGGCACCGCGGCCTTCTGGCTCACCGGCCCGTGGAACGTGGGCGCCGCGATCGACGGCGGCGTCAACGTCGCGATCGACACCGTGCCCAGCCCGACCGGCGAGGCCGCCGCGCCGTTCGCCGGCGTGAAGGGCTTCTTCATCTCCTCGGAGTCGAAGAACAAGGTCGCCGCGAACGACTTCCTCGTGAACTACCTCGGCACCGAGGACGTGCAGCTCGAGCTCTTCGAGGCGGGCAACATCCTCCCGGCGCTCTCGGCCGCTGCCGAGACCGCGTCGAGCGACCCGATCATCGAGGGCTTCGCCGCCGTCGGCGCCGAGGCCGTCCCGATGCCGGCGATCCCGGCCATGGGCTCGGTGTGGCAGTACTGGGGCATCGCCGAGGCCGACATCATCAACGGTGCCGACCCGACCGCGACCTGGCAGAAGCTGACCAGCGACGTGCAGGCCGCGATCGACGCCAAGTAACGCTCTCGTTGGTCGAGTAGCGCCGCGGAGCGACGCGTATCGAGACCCGTCACGTGGTCTCGATACGCGGCCTCGCTCCCTTCGGTCGCTACTCGACCAACGGTTGCATGGATGAGGAGCACCAGATGAGCACGACGATCGACGACGACGTCACCACGGAGACGCCGCCGAAGCCCACCAAGCGCCAGCGTCAGGCGGCGAACATCGCCGACGCGGCATCCGGCGGCCTGAAGATGCTGCTGCTCAAGCTGGTGCTCCTCGGCATCCTCGATGCGGTCGCGGTGTACGCCGTGCTCGTGCTCGCGAGCTTCGGGCAGTGGATCATCGCGGCCGTGGTCGCCGCGGTCGCCGCGCTCGTCAACTGGATCTACTTCTCGCGCCGCAAGCTCCCGGCGAAGTACCTCACGCCGGGCATCATCTTCCTGGTGCTGTTCCAGGTCTTCGTGCTCGTGTACACGGGCTACATCGCCTTCACCAACTACGGCACGGGCCACAACGGCTCGAAGGAGCAGGCGGTCTCGTCGCTCATGGCCTCGTCGCTGCAGCGCGTCGAGGACTCGCCGACCTATCCCGTGACCGTCGTCGACCAGCTCGGCACGCTCGGCCTGCTCGTGACCGACCCCGACGGCGACGCCTACGTCGGCACGAACGACCAGCCGCTCGAGCCCGTCGACGCCGAGTTCGACGGCGACAAGGCCGTCGCGGTCGACGGCTGGACGTCGCTGCAGTTCGCCGACGTGATCGCCCGCACCGACGAGATCACGGAGCTCGCGGTGCCGTTCTCCGACGACCCGAACGACGGCGCACTGCGCACGCCCGACGGGTCGAGCGCCTACCAGTACGTCTCGACGCTCGAGTACGACGAGGCCGCCGGCACGATGACGGATGTCACGACGGGCACGGTCTACTCCGACATCGGCACGGGCGCCTTCACCTCCGCCGACGGCGAGGAGCTGCTGCCCGGCTGGCAGATCACCGTCGGCTTCGACAACTTCGTGCGCGCGGTCACGGATCCCCGCCTCGCGCAGCCGCTCGTCTACGTCACGCTCTGGACCTTCGCGTTCGCGCTCATCTCGGTCGCCTCGACGTTCTTCCTCGGACTCTTCCTCGCGATCGTCTTCAACGACATGCGGATGCGCGGACGCCGCTACTACCGGGTCCTCATGATCCTGCCGTACGCGATCCCGTCGTTCCTGTCAGCCCTGATCTGGGCGGGCATGATGAACGAGAGCTTCGGCTTCATCAACCAGGTACTGCTCGGCGGGGCATCCGTGCCCTGGCTCACCGACCCGTGGATGGCCAAGCTCTCGGTGCTCATCGTGAACCTGTGGCTCGGCTTCCCCTACATGTTCCTCGTCTGCATGGGGGCGCTGCAGTCGATCCCCGACGAACTGCAGGAGGCGGCGACCGTCGACGGTGCGCGGCCATGGGCGGTGTTCCGGCTCATCAAGCTGCCGCTGCTGCTCGTGACCGTGGCGCCGCTGCTCATCGCGTCGTTCGCGTTCAACTTCAACAACTTCAACACCATCTACATGTTGACCGACGGCGGCCCGCGCGACTCGAACGCGCCGATCCCGGTCGGGTTCACCGACATCCTCATCACGATGGTCTACAAGGTGGCCTTCACCGGCCAGTCCCGTGACTACGGGCTCGCGAGCGCCTACTCGATCATCATCTTCATCATCGTCGCGGTGATCTCGATCATCGCCTTCCGTCGGACCAAGAGCCTCGAGGAGCTGAACTGATGGCGAAGGAGACCAAGCAGCACCGGTCCTGGGTCGAGGCGCCCGTCGTCGAGGCGGAGATCCTGGCGGCCGGACTCGACGCCGACGCACGCGAGCGCGCCATCGAGGACGCCCGTCGGTCGCGCGACGGGTACGTCCCGCCGAAGCGTCCGTTCAACTTCGGCCGGTGGTTCCGCGCGACCGGCTGGCGGCACGTCGTGGGCGTCGTCATGCTGCTCTTCGCGCTGTTCCCGATCGTCTTCGTCGTCTCGTCGTCCCTGAATCCGCGCGGCACGCTCACCGGATCGAACGCCCTGTTCTCGCAGATCGGCCTCGACAGCTACGTGCGCATCCTCACCGACCCGCAGGTGCCGTTCACCCAGTGGTTCGCGAACACGATCCTCATCGCCGGCGTCACGGCCGTCGGCACCGTGTTCCTCGGCGCGCTCGCCGCCTACTCGTTCTCGCGCATGCGGTTCACCGGGCGCCGGTTCGGGCTCGTCTCGATCGTGGTCATCCAGATGTTCCCGCAGATGCTCGCGGTCGTCGCGATCTTCCTGCTCATGAGCTCGATCTCCGACTGGTTCCCGGCGATCGGCCTGAACACGCACATCGGCCTGATCATGGTGTACCTCGGCGGCGCGCTCGGCGTGAACACGTTCCTCATGTACGGCTTCTTCAACACGATCCCGGCGTCGATCGACGAGGCCGCGAAGATCGACGGTGCGGGCCACGCGCGCATCTTCTTCACGATCATCCTGCGCCTGGTCGCCCCGATCCTCGCGGTGGTGGCGCTGCTGTCGTTCATCTTCTCGGTGAACGAGTTCGCCGTGGCATCCGTGATCCTCATCGACACCGAGAACCAGACGCTCGCGGTGGGCCTGACGAAGCTCGTCTCGAACCCGCGCTACGCCGACTGGAGCGCGTTCTCGGCGGGTGCCGTGCTCGCCGCGCTGCCCGTCGTGGTGCTGTTCCTCTGGCTGCAGAAGTACATCGTCGGCGGCCTCACGGCGGGCGCGGTCAAGTAGCCGAGCGGATGCCGCGGGCGGCCCGGTCGCGTGTCGATCGTGCCCGTCCGCGGCATCCGTTCGCACCTGGGCGTCGGAGCCGCGAGCCGGCTCGGGGCGTCGGGCTCAGCCGCAGAGCTCCTTCGGCGGGAGCCCGCCGGTGACGACGGAGATCGAGAAGATCGGGGCGCCGTCGCCGACGTTCAGCTGGCCCGTCGAGAAGGTGATGAAGCCCGGCGCGCCCTCGAGGGTGTAGCGGTCGTCGAAGCCCTGTGACGGCACGAGGCCGGGGTAGGTGGCCTTCGCCTCCGCGACCGTGGAACCGAGGCCGATGCCCTCGGCGGTCGCGGGACCGGTTCCCTCGGAGAGGGTGATCAGCGCGACATTGCCGTCGGCTCCCGCCGCGATCGCGAGCGAGGGCGCGGACGCATCGTCGGCGCGCAGGAAGCGGACCGCAGGATTCGGGCAGGTCCCGACCGTGTAGCCGGGCAGGGACGCGGCAGCCTGGTCGAGGGGCACGCCGAGCTCGAGCGGACCGATGCCCGTTGCGTCGATGAGCCATCCCGACGGGTTCGCCGGATCGGCGCCCTGGTCGGGCCCAGGCGGGGGTGCCGGTGCCGCGGTCGGCGCGGGCGTCGGGGACGGCGTCGGCGTCGCGGTCTTCGTCGGCCTCCCCGCGGCATTCGGCGACGGCGACGGCGACGGCGACGGGCCGCCGCCGGGCGCTCCGCAGCCGGTGATGGCCACGAGCGCGACGGCCACGATGGCGAGGCCCGGAATGATGCGCACGTGCGGAGCCTAACAAGGCGTCGGGCGCTTCCCCGGGAACTCGGATCGCGGTTCGAACACTCGCGAGTCGCACCCGTTCGCGGCGGCGCCTGTGGGGGTCTCTGTGGGGGTCTCTGCGGGGGTCACCGTGGGGGTCATGAACGCTGATTCCGGCGTTCGGTCGCCGATTCGGAGCACGCCTCCCGAGGTGATATCCTCGTACGGTTGCCGAGTTCGGCACACGCCCCGATAGCTCAGTGGTAGAGCACTTCCATGGTAAGGAAGGGGTCGTCAGTTCAATCCTGACTCGGGGCTCTGGTTCTCCCGGCATCGCCGGCGAGGCCTCGCGGCGGGGTAGCTCAGGTGGTTAGAGCACACGGCTCATAATCGTGGTGTCGCGGGTTCGAGTCCCGCCCTCGCTACAACAGCAGAATCTCGCGGATGTAAGGCCATCCAGGCCGAGTCTCATCCGCTTGTGATCCCTCAGGACATCTCTGACAGTCCTGGATCAATAGATCTCTGATGTTCCGGGGAGGGTTGATCCTGACCGTTCTCCCCCTATGCGTGAGAGATGAGCGAGCCGTGTTGAGCCTGTTGATCCTCGTGTCCGTCTCGCGATCACAGATTGCGCTGGAGAAACAGCACCAAGAAGCCTGACCCGATTACGATCCAAAGCGTGCCGAGCAGCACCATCGTTCTGGCGTTGAGTGCGCGGGCGGGACGGCTCTTCGTAGTGCGAAAGACATCCTGATACCGGGCTGAGTACCATCGCGCCACTGAATCTCGGAACACAATGATCGAGACTCCGCCGCCGATGAACAGCGCCGCGACACAAAGCGCTGCAATGAATGTTCCCAAGTACGAGCCCGCCACCCTTCCTGTGAACCGCCGCAACCTCTCACAGGTTGCCAGCCAAACCCGAATAGACGTGAATACGAGTGGTCGCAGCCCCGCGAACGGCTGAGGGTCGAGTTGGGGCGCGTCTTCCCGCCCCGTGCTGATGAGAAGCAGCAGCGACCGCCGGGTCCAAACGCCCGGGGCACGTCGACGCCCGCGATCACACGGCGGACCCCCAAAGCAAGCCCCTCGAAGAAAACGCACCATTTGTCCCGCAAACCGGGGGCATCGTCGGATAGCGCGTAGCTTCAGCAGTAGGGCAACGGATTATCCGAGATCCGCAGCAGGTCGCTGACGGCAGTCGGGTTCACGTCCCTAGGACGGGGAACACCACCATGGGTGCATTGCACCTTGATGGTGTGGGACCAATCATCCTGGAGGACGAACTTCTCGATCATGTCTTCACCATCATTACTACCAAGTTGCGCCGCCACGAACCGGTGCTCATGAGCTGGAACGACGAGGCTGGGCAGGAACAACGGGTGTTCATCACGACCATCACGTTCCTCCGTGCCGAGTTCGATACAGCCGTGCGGATGCCACGCGACAAGCACTGGCTTGATCGGCTCATGATTGCCGTGAACAGCAACGCAGGCCTTTCGCTGAGCGCCGCGATCGAGGATCGTGCCGGGAACCGAATCCCGACCGAGCACCTTCCCCCTCGTCGCCCAACGGTCGCCACCTCACCTGCCGCCTAACGGGGGCAGGGGGCAGGGGGTCAGCATCGCAGGATGCCGACGTTCGGCGTGCTCCCGCAGGTAGCACGCCGCCCCCGCGAATTCGCCACCACCCATCAGGCGCGAGAACCGTCGTTTCCGTCGCGAGACGGCGCCAACGTGCCGGGACAGGTCACGTCAAGCCGCTGCTCGCGCGGGCCGGTATCGCTGAACGACCGCCCCCGACCGGAACTCCTGGCGATCCACGAGCTCGAGCTGGATGCGCTCGCGCAGACCGGCGAGCAAGGTCGGCCCGTGTCCGGCGACGACCGGCTGCACGACGAACACGTACTCGTCGATCAGTCCCAGGTCCGCCAACGCCAGGGGGAGCGTCACGCCACCCACGAACAGGCCTTCGCCTGGTTCCTCCTTGAGCCGCTGAACCGCTCGGCCCAAGTCGCCTCGCACCAGTTCGGCATTCCAATCGACCCCGCTCAGCGTGCTCGACACGACGTACTTCTTCGTCCGGTCGATGGCCTCGGCGAACGGGATCTCCCACTCACGCATCCAGTCAGGCCACGTGCCCGTGCCCGGCAGCCGCCACGCTGCCTCCATCATCTCGTAGGTCACCCGACCGAATAACAGGGCATCGGCTCGCTCCATCTCAGCGGTCCAGTAGCGCATCGACTCCTCGTCGGGCGGGAGCCCTGCCTCGTGATGACAGCAGCCGTCGAGTGTGACGTTGATCGAGTATCGAAGCGGTCTCATCTCGTGCTCTCCCTTGATGCGCGGAACGCGTTCCCACCGGACCGTACTCAGACTATGTCGGCGCACTGATGGAGGGAGGGACCTGATGGCGCGGCGCCCAGCGGTGCTGAGGTTGGGACCAGTGGGCCGTGAGTGAGCCTCGCGAGACATGATGTGCGGCCCCCGGGGGTCAGTTCCGGGACGGACATCTCGTGGGGGCGTGTCGAGCAGCTTCAGCGGGGGCCGCGCCGATCGGCGCGACCCCCGCTGGTGTCCAGCGTGCGATGCGTCAGACGCGTGCGGTGCGCCGCACCACGTCGCCCAGCGCGTCGGCGTCGAGGGCGAACAGGTCGCGTGATCCGGCGGTGGCGGCGCCGACGAGTCCGGATGCCGCGGGCAGCAGCTGCTCGGCGTAGAACCGCGCCATCGGCAACTGCGCCGCAGCGACGCTGTCGCCGTCGAGCGTGCGAGCGGCGAGCGCGGACTTCGCGAGCAGCCAGCCACCGACCACGAGCCCCCAGATGCGCAGGTACGGGCTGGAGCCCGCGAGCACCGAATTGGGGTCGGAGACGCCGGTGCGGAGCATCCACCCGGTCGTCTGCTCGAGCACGTCGAGACCGATGTTCAGCTGTGCACGGATGGACGCGAAGTCCTCGCCGGCGACCGCCAGCTCGCCGTCGAGCTCGCGCATGGTGGCGATGAACTCGAGGAACGAGGCACCGTTGCGCACGCCGAGCTTGCGGCCGACGAGGTCGGCGGCCTGGATGCCGTTGGTGCCCTCGTAGATCGCGGTGATGCGCACGTCGCGGTAGTGCTGGGCGGCTCCGGTCTCCTCGATGAAGCCCATGCCGCCGTGGATCTGCAGCGCGAGCGAGGTGAGCTCGTTGCCGAGGTCGGTGCCGAACGCCTTGCAGATCGGGGTGAGCAGGCCCACGATCTCGTCCGCGCGGGCGCGGGTCGCGGCATCCGGGTGATTGGTCGAGAGGTCGACGTACACCGCGTTCTGGAGCATCATCCGTCGGAGCGCGGCGATGTACGACTTCTGCGTCATGAGCATGCGGCGCACGTCGGGGAAGTCGATGATGGGGGAGTCCTGCGTGGCGCCGATCGCGCGGCCCTGGATGCGCTCCTTCGCGTAGTCGAGCGACTGCTGGTAGGCCCGCTCGGCGACGGCGAGGCCCTGCATGCCGACCGACAGGCGGGCGCTGTTCATCATGACGAACATGATGCGCATGCCGAAGTTCTCGTCGCCGATGAGGTAGCCGGTGGCGTCTTCATACGAGAGCACGCACGTGGGCGAGCCGTGGATGCCCATCTTGTGCTCGAGGCCGACGGTGTGCACGCCGTTGCGCTCTCCCAGAGAGCCGTCCTCCTTCACCAGGTGCTTCGGAACGATGAAGCACGAGATGCCCTTCGTGCCGGCGGGGGCGTCGGGCGTGCGGGCGAGCACGAGGTGCACGATCTGGTCGCTCAGGTCGTGGTCGCCGAACGAGATGAAGATCTTCTGGCCGGTGATGCCGTAGGTGCCGTCGGCGCGCTTCACGGCCTTCGTGGTGAGCGCGCCCACGTCGGAGCCGGCGTGGGGCTCGGTGAGGTTCATGGTGCCGGCCCACTCGCCGCTGACCATCTTGGGCAGCCAGGCCTGCTTCTGCTCCTCGCTGCCGTAGTGCAGGAGCGCCTCGATGGCGCCCTGCGTGAGCAGGGGCCCGAGCGCGAACGCGATGTTGGCCGTCGTGGTCAGCTCCTGGATGGCGAGGCCGACCGTCCGCGGGAACCCGCCGCCGCCGAACTCCTCGGGGAGGGGCACCGAACCCCAGCCCGCGTCGACG
>CBFGWW010000098.1:0-10991 GCA_965652625.1 uncultured Agromyces sp. | reverse complement strand
TCGCACCCGTTCTACACGGGCAAGCAGCGCATCATGGACTCGGCCGGCCGCGTCGAGAAGTTCAACCAGCGCTTCAAGAACTTCGGCAAGTAATCCTGCCGATCCGAAGGGCGGGCGACTCCGGTCGTCCGCCCTTCGGCGTGCCCGGCGACGGTCGAGGGGAACGGCGACGGGATCAGGTGCCGTCCTCGGAGTCCTGCGACGGGGTCCAGTAGCCGATCAGGGCGTTGCGCCGGCGCTGACGGTCGGCGGCCCACTCGGCGCGGATCCGATCGAGCTCGGCGGCGTCGAGCGCGAGCACCAGGCCGTCGAAGTCGGGCGGCGCATCGATCGGCTCCGATCGGGCGATCGCCTCGACGTCGAGGCGCTGCGTCCAGCGCGTGTCGGTGAGCGACTCCCACGCCGCCGCGGCGGTGGGTGGCCAGACGCTCCGCGCGTCGCGGAGGATGGCCGCCGCATCCTGTCGCAGGTTCGCGGTCAGGAACAGGCAGGCGGTGCACGCGGGTGCGGCCTCGGTCTGCGCGGTCTCCGCGTCGAACTCCTCGGGCGTCGGCGGGCGAAGCTCCGCGGGGCGACTGCTCCGGTCGCACACCGAACGACCGTCGAGGAGCCAGACGTGGCGCAGGATCGGCTCGGAATCCGTCATGCCCGGAGCCTACGACCTCCCGGCCCGGGAGCAACCGCCTTGTGGACGCACCACGCCGTGTGCTGCGGCGGATGCAGGAGGAACCGGTCGACACGCCGCTCTCGCGTCGGCGGCACGCCGCGCCCCGACTGATCCTTCCTGCATCCGCCCCTCGGTGAACGCCCGCGACGGTGAGGACGAGCCTCAGAAGAGCATGTCGTCGGAGCCGGGCGGCAGCGGCGGCTCGACGGCCGTCGGGGGCGCCACGACGAGCGGCGGCGCGGCGACGGCGAGCACCGCGGTCGCGCGTCTCACGGGCCAGGCGCCCGAGGTCGTGAACGCGGGCTCGCCGTTCGCCCGCCGGTACGCCTGGTAGTTCTCGGCCTGCTCGCGGCACCAGTCGACCTGACGGTCGTGCAGGTCGCCGACGGCGAGCGCCGCCAGCTCGGGGAACGCGCGCGCGATGGCCTGCGCGACCCGGCCTGCGGCGACGGCGTCGGCGCCGGCATCGTGGGCGTCGAGCAGCGGCACCCCGTAGTGCGCGGCGGCAGCCGTGAGCGTGCGCTTGCCGCGGCGGTAGCGGTCGACAGCCTTGTCGATCACGAGGGGGTCGACGACGGGACCCGGTCCGGGAAGGGGCGTGTGCCCGTAGCGCTCGGCCTCGCGCTCGAGCACGGTGAGGTCGTAGGCGGCGTTGTACGCGACGATCGGCAGGCCGCGGCTCGCGGCATCCGTCAATGCGGTGATGATCTCGGCGACGGCCGTGACCGCCGACTGGCCTTCGAGGCGGGCGCGCTCGGTCGTGATGCCGTGGATGAGCGAGGCCGCGGTGGGGATCTCGACGCCCGGATCGACGAGCCACTCCTGCTGCTCGAGCACCGAGCCGTCGGCGCCGATGACGCCGACGTGGGCCGTCACGATGCGGCACGTGTCGACGTCGATGCCGGTGGTCTCGAGGTCGAAGACGGCGAGGGTGTCGGCCCAGCGGGCGCTGCTCGAGGCATCCATGGTGGAAGGCTATGGGCGCCCACCCACAGACCCGTGGGAGCGCGCCGCGTGTGTCGCGAGCACTGTGGAGGCCGGGCGATCGCCCAGCCCCCGCGCCGTAGAATGTGCGGAATGATCGCCTCCCCGTACGACGAGCAGCTCGCTCGCATCCCCGTCAGCGAGCATCGCGTCGACGTCGACGGCACCGAGACCGCGTGGTGGGAGTACGGCCCGGCGGATGCCCCGGTGCTCGTGCTCGTGCACGGCTTCCGCGGCGACCACCACGGCCTCGAGCCCGTCGTCGCGCAGCTGCCGGGGTTCCGGTTCATCTCGCCCGACCTGCCGGGATTCGGCGCGTCGGCGACCTTCGCCGAGCGCCCGCACGACATCGACGCGTACGCCGACTGGCTCGCGGCGTTCATCGAGGCGGTGGGCATCACGGGACCGTACGCGCTGCTCGGCCACTCGTTCGGGTCGATCATCTCGTCCGCGGCGGTCGCGCGCGGACTGCGGCCCGAGCGGCTCGTGCTCGTCAACCCCATCGGCGCGCCCGCGCTCGAGGGCCCGCGAGCGATCATGACCCGCCTCGCCGTGGGCTACTACCGCACCGCGGCCGCGCTGCCCGAGAAGGCCGGCTTCGCGCTGCTGCGCAACGGCGCGATCGTGCGGGTCATGAGCGTCACCATGGCGAAGACCCGCTCCAAGTCGCTCCGACGCTGGATCCACGACCAGCACGACCGCTACTTCTCGGCGTTCGGCGACCGCGACGCCGTGCTCGAGGCGTTCCGTGCGTCGGTCAGCCACGACGTGAGCGAGTACGCGCACGACATCGACGTGCCGACGCTGCTCGTCGCGGCCGAGCGCGACGACGTCACGCCGATCGAGGCGCAGCACCGGCTCGCGACCCTGTTCCCCGACGCGACGCTCGAGGTCATCCCCGAGGTCGGGCACCTGATCCACTACGAGACCCCTGGCGACGCCGCGGGGCGCATCCTGCGGTTCCTCCGCTCGGGAGCACGCGCGTGAGGATCGTCGTCGACTGCCGCTACGTGCGCATCGGGCACCACGACGGCATCAGCCGCTTCACGGCGGGCATCGTGACCGAGCTCGCGAAGCGGCATCCGCTCACCATGCTCGTCAGCGACCATCGCCAGCTCGACATGCTGCCGCAGCTGCCGTGGCAGCTCGTGAGCTCGCCGACGAGCCCGCGGGAGCCGTTCGTGGCACGGCAGGTCAGGCAGCTGCGGCCCGACATCGTCTTCACGCCCATGCAGACCATGGGCTCGTGGGGTCGGAACTACAAGCTCCTGCTGACGCTGCACGACCTCATCTACTACGAGAACCGCACGCCGCCGCGCGACCTGCCCTGGTTCGTGCGCATCCTGTGGCGGCTGTACCACCTCGCCTGGTGGCCCCAGCGGATGCTGCTGAACCGCGCCGATGCGGTCGTCACCGTCTCGCAGACCACCGCCGGCCTCATCCGCGAGCACCACCTCACCGATCGCCCCGTCACGGTGGTGTCGAACGCCGCCGACGACCTCGGAACGCCGGCGCTGCCTCGCTCGCGACCGGAGGGCAACCGGCTCGTGTACATGGGCTCCTACATGCCCTACAAGAACGTCGACACGCTCGTGCGCGCCGTCGCCGCGCTGCCCGACCACGAGCTGCACCTGGCCAGCCGCATCGGCCGCGCGGAGCGCGAGCGGCTGACCCGGCTCGCACCGCAGGCCCGCCTCGTGTTCCACGACGGCGTCACCGATGCCGAGTACGCGCAGCTCCTGTCGGGAGCGACCGCGCTCGTGCACGCGTCCCGCGCCGAGGGCTTCGGCATCCCGCTCGTCGAGGCGATGCGCCTCGGCACGCCCGTGGTCGTGAGCGACATCCCGATCTTCCGCGAGATCGGCGGTGACGCGGCCCTCTACTTCGATCCCGACAACCCCGAGGCGCTCGTCGCCGCGCTGTGGTCGCTCGGGCGGCCGGGGGAGTGGGAGCGGCGGTCCGCGGCATCCGTCGACGTCGCCGCACGCTTCACCTGGGCGAAGTCGGCCGAGCAGCTGCTCGAGCTCATGCGCCGCACCGTGGCGCCCGGGACGCGTCGGCGTCGCGACGGCCGTCGGCGCTGACGCCGGGGCAGCCGAGACAGGCCGCCTTCGCCGGCAGGCGTCAGTCGAGGAGCGCGTCGGCCATGGCGACGAGGGTCTCGCTCGTGCCGGCGTCGATCTTCACGGCGGCGCGGCTGTCGCCCTTCGTGATGCCGCGGTTCACGACGATGATCGGCATGCGGCGGCGACGAGCGAGCTCGAGGAGCCGCACGCCCGAGTTCACGACGAGCGACGAGCCCGCGACGAGCAGCGTGTCGGCGCCGTGCACGAGCGACGCGGCCGCCTGGTAGATGTCTGCCGGCACGAACTCGCCGAAGAACACGACGTCGGGCTTCAGGATGCCGCCGCAGACCGTGCAGGCGGGGATGACCATCTCGTCGACGTCGTCGACCTGCACGTCGCCGTCGGGAGCCATCCGGATCGCCACGTCGAGGTCGATCGCGGGATTCAGCTCGGCGAGCCGGTCGGCGATGGCCTGGCGGGCGTAGTGCTGCCCGCAGGTGAGGCAGAGCACGCGGTCCATGCCGCCGTGCAGCTCGACGACGTGCCGGCTGCCGGCGCGCCGGTGCAGGCCGTCGACGTTTTGCGTCACGATCCCGGGCACGACGCCGCCCGCCTCGAGTTCGGCGAGGGCCAGGTGCCCGGAGTTGGGCCGTGCGGCGCCGAAGTTGCGCCAGCCGAGGTGGCTGCCGGCCCAGTAGCGCTTGCGGGCCGCCTCGGAGGAGAGGAAGGCCTGGAACGTCATCGGCGTGCGCACCGGAGCGCCCTCGCCGCGATAGTCGGGGATGCCGGAGTCGGTGGACACGCCGGCGCCCGTGAGCACCGCGACCCGCGCGCCGCGCATCAGGCCGACGGCCGCGTCGAGCAGCTCGTCGGTCAGCATCGGGGCTTCGAGGCCAGGCGCCACCGTGTCTCCCTTCGACGGTGGTCCGATTCTAGACGCGTCGGTTTTCGGGATTGTTTCGGGCGCTGGCAGGCTGGAGGGGAGGAGGACCATGCACATCGAACGTGTCCGCGACGCGGCATCCGACGCCGTGGCCGACTACGCGGGACTCACCGACGTGGCCCTGCGCAGTGCCCACGAGCCCGCCAACGGCCTGTACATCGCCGAGTCCGCGAAGGTCATCCGCCGTGCCATCGGCGCCGGGCACCGTCCGCGGTCGGTGCTCATGGACGAGAAGTGGCTGCCAGGGCTGGAGGCGGCGCTCGACCCCTTCGACATCCCCGTGCACCTCGCCGAGCCCGAGCAGCTCGAGGCGATCACCGGGTACCGCGTGCACCGTGGCGCCCTCGCCGCGTTCGAGCGCCCCGAGATGCCCGACCCCGGTGAGCTGCTCGCGAGCGCGCGACGGGTCGTGGTGCTCGAGGACATCGTCGATCACACCAACGTCGGCGCGATCTTCCGCTCGGTCGCCGCCCTCGGCGCGGACGCGGTGCTCGTGACGCCCCGGTGCGCCGACCCCCTCTACCGGCGCAGCGTGCGCGTCAGCATGGGCACGGTGTTCCAGGTGCCGTGGACACGGCTGCCCGAGTGGCCCGAGGCGGCACGGATGCTGCACGCCCACGGGTTCTCGATCGCGGCGCTCGCGCTGGCCGACGACGCCGTGTCGCTCCGCGACCTCGCTGCCGACCCGCCAGACCGGCTCGCGCTCGTGTTCGGCGCGGAGGGCGACGGGCTCAGCGCCCGGGCGCTCGACGCGGCCGACCGCATCGTGACGATCCCGATGGCGCACGGCGTCGACTCGCTCAACGTCGCGGCGGCGGCGGCCGTGGTGCTCTACGCGCTCGCGGTCGACTGAGCAGCCGCTGCAGGCGCCGGGCCCGAGTGGTCCGCGCCGTTCCCGGGATCACCAGCCTCCGCGGTTAAGCTCGATGCGTGCCATCCCCTGCCCCCGCCGACGTCGACGCGCGTCGCCCGAGCGCGGCGGTCTACCGCCGGCGCCGCATCGTCGTGTTCGGCGCGCTCGCGCTCGTGGTCGCGCTGCTCACGACGGGCGGCGTCTACACCGCCGGCGCGCTCGGGGCACCCGTTCCGGCCGCCCAGCCCGCGGTCACCGACCCCGAGCCCGTCGCGGCCGCCCCGCAGGCGCTTGCGCTGCCCGGATTCGGCACGTACGCGGTGGCGGCGGTCGGCTACGACGGGCTGCTCGTGGCGGGCAACGAGCAGGCGCCCATGGCGACGGCGAGCATCACGAAGGTGATCACCGCGCTCGTCGTGCTGGAGGAGCATCCGGTCGCGGCCGGCGAGGGCGGCCCCGAGATCACGTACACCGACGCCGACGTCGACATCTACTGGGACATGATCGCCCAGAACGGCTCCGTCGCGCCCGTGCAGGCGGGGGCGACCCTGACCCTGCGCGAGAGCCTCGAGGCGATGATGCTGCCGTCGGGCAACAACTACGCGATCTCCATCGCGAACTGGGCGTTCGGCTCGGTCGACGCCTTCCTCGTGCGGGCCCGCACCTGGCTCGACGCGCACGGGCTCGCGAACACGCGCATCGCCGACTCCAGCGGCCTGTCGCTCGACAACGTCAGCACCGCGGCCGACCTCGTGCAGTTGGGCGAGCTCGCGCTCGAGAACCCGGTGCTCGCCGAGATCGTCGCGACGCAGGCGGTCGACATCCCCGAGCTCGGCACGCTGAGGAACGGCAACAAGCTGCTCGGCACGCACGGCGTCGACGGCATCAAGACGGGCACGACGGATGACGCGGCGAACCTGCTCTTCTCGGCCGACTTCGCCGTCGGCGCCTCCTCGATCACGGTCGTCGGCGTGCTGCTCGGCGGCGAGACGCACGCCGTGCTGAACGACGCGATCGCAGCCCTGCTCGACTCCATCGCGCCGGGCTTCCACGAGGTGGTGCCGCTCGAGGCCGACGAGGCGCTCGCGACCTACGACACCCCGTGGGGCGACACCGCCCGCGCGCGCACGACGGGCGGGGCGACCGTCGTCGTGTGGAACGACACGCCCGTCGACGTGGAGGTCCACGCAGCCCCGGTCACGCTCGGCGCCCGCGGGGACGACGTGGGCACGGCCGTCGTGCACGCCGGCACGCAGGAGATCACGGTGCCGCTCGTGCTCGACGCGACGATCACCGACCCCGGCACCTGGTGGCGGCTCACGCACCCGGGCGCGCTCGAGTCGACGACGGCGACGACCGACGGCTGACGCGCGTCAGTCGGGGAGCGTGTACGGCCCGGCATCCGGTCGCTTGGCGGAGATGAGGTCGCCCGACGACTGATGCCGGATGCGGCGGAGCACCCACGGCACGAGGTACTCGCGCGCCCACGCCAGGTCTTCCACGCGCGCCCGCCGCCACGTGCCCTGCGGCAGCGGCTCGGGCTTCATCGGCTCGAGGTCGTTGTCGACGTTGAGCGCCGCGAGCACCATGCGCGCGACCGTGTGGTGGCCGAGCGTGTTGAGGTGCAGGCGGTCGGGCGCCCACATGCGCTGGTCCTGGATCTCGGCGAGCGCCCACTGGTCGGCGACGATGCAGTCGTGCTTCGCCGCGATCGACCGCAGGTTCTCGTTGTAGATCGCCACCTTGCCCCGGATGCCGCGGAAGACGGGGGAGAAGCCCACGTCGACGCCCGTGAACAGCACGATGGTGGCGTGGTCGCGGGAGAGCCGCTCGATCGCGTACTCGAACCGCGCGGCGATCTCGTCGGGGTCGGTGCCGGGGCGGATGACGTCGTTGCCGCCCGCGGAGATGGTGATGAGGTCGGGACGGAGCGCCAGCGCGGGCTCGACCTGCTCGTCGACGATCTGCTGGATGAGCTTGCCGCGCACCGCGAGGTTCGCGTACGCGAAGTCCTCGGTGCCCAGCGAGAGCACCTCGGCCACGCGGTCGGCCCAGCCTCGGTGCCCGCCCGGCACGGTGGGCTCGGGGTCGCCGATTCCCTCCGTGAAGGAGTCGCCGAGGGCGACGTAGCGGGACCACGGATGCTGCTGCTTGACCATGCCTCCATTGTGCCAACGGCTTCCGACGCGGCCGGTCACCGTGCCCGGTCGGTCGGCCGAGGGGTCCGGTTCGGGGGATGTCGGGGCCCTCCGCTACGCTCGGATCCAGTGAGCACAGCGACCCCCTCCGGCCACCTGCCGGGCACCTCGGCCGCCGAGCACCTCTCCCCGTCCTTCCCAGAGCGCGCCGCGTGGGGTACCGCGAGCAAGCTGCGCGCGTGGCAGGCCGAAGCCCTCGAGCAGTACCTCGCCGAGCTGCCGCGCGACTTCCTGGCCGCAGCGACGCCGGGCGCCGGCAAGACGACCTTCGCGCTGCGCCTCGCGGCCGAGCTGCGGCACCGGCGCGTCATCGACCGCATCACGGTCGTCGCGCCGACCGACCACCTGAAGCGTCAGTGGGCGGATGCCGCGGCCCGCGCCGGCATCCGGCTCGACCCCGGGTTCCGCAACGCCCACGGCCAGACCGCCCGCCACTTCCACGGTGTCGCGGTCACCTACGCGCAGGTCGCGATGCGCCCCGCGCTGCACCGCGAGCTCACGATCTCGGGGCGCACGCTCGTCATCCTCGACGAGGTGCACCACGGCGGCGACGCGCTCTCATGGGGCGACGCGATCCGCGAGGCGTTCGGGCCCGCGACGAAGCGGCTGTCGCTCACGGGCACGCCGTTCCGGTCCGACACGGCGCCCATCCCGTTCGTGCGGTACGAGCCCGACGCGAAGGGCGTCCGCCTCTCGCAGACGGACTACGACTACGGCTACGGCCGCGCGCTGGCCGACGGCGTCGTTCGGCCCGTCATCTTCATGGTCTACGCCGGGCACATGCGCTGGCGCACGAAGGCGGGCGACGAGATGGAGGCCCGGCTCGGCGAGGACAACACGAAGGACATCACCTCGTCGGCGTGGCGCACGGCGCTCGAGCCGACCGGGGAGTGGATCCCCGCCGTGCTCGCCTCGGCCGACCGCCGTCTCACGGAGGTGCGCCAGTCGATCCCCGACGCCGGCGGGCTCGTCATCGCGACCGACCAGGGCGTCGCGCGGGCGTACGCCCAGATCCTCGAGGGCATCTGCGGCGAGCCCGTCACGGTCGTGCTCTCCGACGAGAAGGAGGCGAGTGCGCGCATCGAGGAGTTCTCGGGCGACACGCGGCGCTGGATGGTCGCCGTACGCATGGTGTCCGAGGGCGTCGACGTTCCGCGGCTCGCCGTCGGGGTCTACGCCACGAGTTCGTCGACGCCGCTGTTCTTCGCGCAGGCGATCGGTCGTTTCGTACGCGCCCGGCGCCGCGGCGAGACGGCATCGGTGTTCCTGCCGAATGTGCCGGTGCTCATGGAGCTCGCCGCCCAGCTGGAGCTCGAGCGCGACCACGCGCTCGACCGCCGCGACGGCGACCGCGACGACGACGGCCTCGACGACAGCCTGCTCGAGTCGGCGAATCGCGAGGATCGCGCGTCGGAGGAGGTCGGCCTCGGCACGTGGGAGGCGATCGCCTCGGATGCCGCGTTCGACCGCGTCGTCTTCGACGGCACCGAGTTCGGCACGCTCGCCGAGCCCGGCAGCGACGAGGAGTACGACTTCATCGGCATCCCCGGCCTGCTCGAGCCCGAGCAGGTCTCGGAGCTGCTGCGCCATCGGCAGGCCCGGCAGGCGCGCCGCGCGGGGGATCGGCGACGGCACGCGGTCGACTCCGAGGCATCCGCGGACCCCGAACCCGTGGCGCTCTACCGCACGCTCAAGGAGCAGCGGTCGCTGCTCAACTCCCTCGTCGGGCTCTACGCCCGGCAGACGGGCACCGCGCACTCCCTGGTGCACGGAGAGCTGCGCCGCGCGTGCGGCGGCCCCGACGTCGCGCACGCGACCGTGACGCAGCTGCAGGCGCGCATCGAGCTGCTGCGCAAGCGACTCGGAGGGCGCTGACCGGCCGAAGCGGGCGGATGCCCCCGACCGACGTCGGCGGCGTGTGCCAGCATGGGCGGGTGGACCGCCGCACCCGAGTGCTCATCGTCGCCATCGTCGTCTCGTTCATCGCGTTCCTCGACGGTGCGGTCATCAACGTCGCCCTGCCGTCGCTCGCGGCCGAGCTCGGCGGCGGCCTCGCGCTGCAGCAGTGGGCCGTCGACGCGTACCTGCTCACGCTCGGCGCGTTCATCCTGCTCGCGGGGTCGCTCTCCGACTCGTTCGGCCGGCTGCGCATCATCCGCATCGGGCTCTACGGCTTCGCCGTCACCTCGGTGATCTGCGCGATCGCGCCGAGCGGCATCGTCTTCGTCATCGGCCGCGCGCTCCAGGGCGCGGCGGGTGCGCTGCTCGTGCCGAGCTCGCTCGCGATCATCATCGCGACGTTCTCGAAGTCCGAGCAGGGTCGCGCGATCGGGCAGTGGACCGCCTGGACCACGAGCGCGTTCCTCATCGGGCCGCTCTTCGGCGGGCTGCTGGTCGACCTCGTCTCGTGGCGGCTCGTGTTCTGGATCAACGTCGTGCCCATCGCCGTGGTGCTCGTGATGATGCACGCGCTCGGCCGCGACGAGCCGAACCCCGATCGCGAGCCGATCGACTGGGTCGGTGCGGCGCTCGGCGTGGTCGGCCTCGGCGGCACGGTGTTCGCCCTCATCGAGCAGGGCCGGTTCGGGTGGGCGTCGCCCGTGGTGTGGGTGCCGCTGGTCGTCGGACTCGCCGCGCTCGTGGCGTTCGTGCTCTGGGAGCGGCGCACGCGGCATCCGATGCTGCCGCTCACGCTGTTCCGGGCACGCAACTTCGCGTGGGGCAACGTCGCCACCCTCTTCATCTACGCGGCGTTCTCGCTCGGGCCGTTCGCACTGACGATCTTCCTGCAGCAGTTCGCCGGATTCTCGGCGACGTCGGCGGGCCTCGCGACGTTGCCGCCGACCATCATGCTCGTGCTGTTCGGCTCCCGGTTCGGCACGCTGTCGACGCGCTACGGCCCGCGCATCTTCATGACGATCGGGCCGCTCGTCGTCGGCGTCGGCTACCTGCTCACGGTCATGGTGCAAGACGAGCTGAACTACTGGCTGCACCTCCTGCCCGGCATCCTGCTCATGGGGCTGGGCATGGCCATCACGGTGGCGCCGCTCACCGCGGCCATCCTCGGCGCGGTCGACCCGGCTCGCGCGGGCATCGGATCCGCGGTCAACAACGCCGTCGCGCGCATCGCCGGACTCGTCGCCATCGCGAGCATCGGCGTCATCGTGGGCACCCAGCTCGACGTCGTGGGCTACCGCCGGGCGGCCGTCGCCACGGCCGTGTTCCTGGTCATCGGCGGCGTCGTGTCGTGGCTCGGCATCCGGACCCCGACGCCGATGCC
>CBFGWW010000097.1:0-10993 GCA_965652625.1 uncultured Agromyces sp. | reverse complement strand
GGTGCGAGCCACCGCACGCCGCGATCGTGCAGGATGAGCTGCGCCCGCACCTCGACGCCCGCTGCGCGACAGGCCGCTCCGAGCGCGCCGGCCCACTCCCGGTCGCCGGTCGTGAGGTCGTCGCTCCCCGGGCGCTCCCAGACGAAGACGACCTTCGCCGCCCCGATCTCACCGACGATGCTCGCCAGCCGGTTCGCCAGGACCTCGGCCACCGTGCCCTCGGCGCCGCACGGCTCGTACGGATCCTCGGGGTATCCGGCCATGGGCATGAGCACCGGCCGCTGCACGTCCTGATCGTCGAGGTACAGCGTCCACCACTGGCGGCGGACCGCACGGTCCAGGAGGTCGGCGACGCGCCGTCGGATGTCCTCATCGGTGGGAACGGGCGGGTGCGTCGGGTCGGTCGTCGTGTCGAGTCGAGTCATGCCCCGAAGGTTCCACGGGCCATCCGCCGACAACCGCCCCTGACGCTCGCGGTGGAGTGGCTCGTCGAGGTGCCCGGCTGTGGAGGACGAGACCCCTACCGCCGCAGCACCCTGCGCGCGAGCCAGTTGCCGAGGAACTGCACGACCTGCACGAACACGACGATCAGCAGCACGGCGGCCCACGTGATGACCGGCTCGAACTGGCGGTAGCCGTACACCTGCGCGAACGTGCCGAGGCCGCCGCCGCCGATGAGGCCGGCGACCGCGGTCATGTCCACGATCGCGACGAGCACGAACGTGTAGCCGAGGATGAGCGGCCCCAGCGCCTCGGGGATCACGACCGTCACGAGGATCCGGATCGGGCCCGCCCCCATCGATCGCGCCGCCTCGATCACTCCAGGCGACACCGTGAGCAGGTTCTGCTCCACGATGCGCGCGATCGCGAAGGACGCCGCGAGCGACAGGGCGAAGATCA
The DNA here is from genome assembly GCA_965652625.1 of uncultured Agromyces sp. Classification (GTDB taxonomy): domain Bacteria; phylum Actinomycetota; class Actinomycetes; order Actinomycetales; family Microbacteriaceae; genus Agromyces. Next base: position 10,093 of record CBFGWW010000097.1, on the reverse strand, counting down.
GCGCGTTGTTGCCGATGCCGGTGCCGACGACGACCCGCGCGAGCGGCTGCACGGCCGCGATGAAGATGATGAACGGGATCGGCCGGAAGAAGTTGATGACGACGTTGACCACGTTGTAGACGACGCGGTTCGACAGCAGGCTGCCGGGACGCGTCGTGTACAGCGCGACGCCGAGCAGGAGCCCCGCGATGCCGCCGAAGAGCAGCGTGAGCGCCACCATGTAGAGGGTCTCCACGGCAGCGACCCAGAATTCGCCCTGGAGTTCGAACAGGCGATCCATCACGCCACCTCCGTCACGTCGACGCGCGAGCCGATGCTCGCGAGCGCGGCGTCGATCGCGGCATCCGTGCCCCGGATCGCGAGCGTGAGGTGCCCGAACGCGCGCCCCTGGATGTCGTTGATGCCGCCGTAGACGAGCTCGAACTCGAGGCCCGCTGCGCCGAGCTCGAGGAAGACCGAGGCCTGCGAGGCGTCGCCGTCGCGGAACGAGATCGTGACGATGCGGCCCTCGTGCCGCTCGCGCAGCACCGCGAGCTCGGCCGGCGACGGGATGCCCTTCACGACGGTCGAGACGAAGCGCGCCGACGACGGGTTCTGCGGGTCGGAGAACACGTCGAACACGTCGCCGTGCTCGATCACCCGGCCGCCGTCCATCACGGCCACCTTCGTCGCGATCGACTGGATGACGTCCATCTCATGCGTGATGACGATGATCGTCACGCCGAACTCGCGATTCACGCGCTTCAGGAGCTCGAGCACCTCGTACGTCGTCTCGGGGTCGAGCGCGCTCGTGGCCTCGTCGGCGAGCAGCAGTCGCGGCGACGTGGCGAGCGCGCGGGCGATGCCGACGCGCTGCTTCTGCCCGCCCGAGAGCTGGTCGGGGTAGTTGCGCGCCTTGTCGGCGAGTCCCACGAACTCGAGCAGCTCGGCGACCCGGGCGTCGATCTCCGACTTCGACGCCCCCGCGACCTTCAGCGGGTACGCGACGTTCTGCTGCACGGTCTTCGATCCGAACAGGTTGAACTGCTGGAAGATCATGCCGATGCCGAGGCGGATGCCGCGGAGCTCGCGCTCGGGCATCGTCGTCAGGTCGCGCCCGTCGACGGTGATGGAGCCCGAGGTCGCGGGCTCCAGCGCGTTGACGAGGCGCACGAGCGTGGACTTGCCCGCGCCCGAGTAGCCGATGATGCCGTAGACGTCGCCGGGCTCGATGTCGAGCGTGACGTCGTCGACGGCGACCACCGGCGCCCCGCCGCGCTCGGCGGCCGGGTAGGTCTTGGTGACGTTGGTGAGGCTCACGAGGGCCATGGATGCTCCTTCCGCACGCCGCGGCGGGCGGCGGGGCCGATTCGGCGCCCGCCGCCCGCTCGTGGCGATCGATCGGGGATCGTGGTGCGGATCAGCCCTTGGCGGACTTCGTGTCGGCCTCGACCTTCGCGAGCGAGTCCTCGAGGTCCTTCACCGGGGTGACGATCGGAACGCCCGTGCCGCCCGAGGCGTCGACGAGCGCCTCCTGCACCGCGGGGTCGGTCTGGAAGATCTCGACGAGCTTCAGGTAGGTCGCGTTGTCCTTGTCGTCCGCGCGCGCCGCGAAGATGTTCACGTAGGGCAGGGCGTTCGGGTCGCTCGGGTCGTCCTTCGCGATCGCGTCCTCGAAGGTGAGTCCGGTGTCCTCGACGAAGTCGTTGTTGATGATCGCGGCGGCCACGTCGGGGAGCGACGTCGGCGTGAGCGACGCCTCGAGCGCGGTGACCTTCACCTTCGAGTTCGCCTCGTCGATGTCGGCGAGGTCGGAGAAGATCGTGCCGCCGCTCTTCAGCTCGATGAGCCCGGCGGACTGCAGCACGAGCAGCGCGCGAGCCTGGTTCGACGCGTCGTTCGGCACGGCGACCGTCTCGCCCTCGGGGATGTCCTTCACGGAGTCGTACTTCAGCGAGTACAGGCCGAGCGGGTAGATCGCCGTCGAGCCGATGGGCGCGAGGTCCTCGCCCGCCGACACGTTGTAGTCGGCCAGGTACACGATGTGCTGGAACTGGTTCAGGTCGAGCTCGCCCTCGGTGAGGGCCGGGTTCGGCTGCGCGTAGTCGGCGAAGTCGACGATCTCGATGCGGATGTCCTCGGCGGCCGCGGCCTCCTCGAAGGCGGCCCACTGGGGGTCGCCCTTGCCGACGACGCCGATCTTCACGACGTCGTCGGCCGCGGCGCCCGCGTCGCCCGCTGCAGGCGAGGCGCAGGCGGCGAGACCCGCGATGAGGGGAAGGGCCGCAAGGGCGGCGAGGATCTTGGTGCTGGTGCGTGACATTCCGGTGGACTCCCTTTCGCATGGGCGCGCGCGTCCAGGGTGCTGGTGTGCGTGGAGCAGGCATGGCTCCGCCACGGTCGGTGAACGATGGGGGCTTCGATGCCGCGAACGCGCGCGCACCTCCACGTTAGGCGAAGGATCTTCGCCCGCTCGCCGCAGTGGTCACGATCGGTCACAGTTCCTGCGGATGTGAAGCCGTGTTACGACGGATGCTGCGACCGATATGAACACCGTTCGTCCCGCAGCGTGCTCCGGGCCCGTGTCGGCTCAGCCCTCGAGCGCCTCCGACACCTCGAGCCAGCGCGTCTCGAGCTCCGCCACGGATGCCTCGAGCCCCGCGAGCTCGTCGCCGAGCGTGCCGAGACCCAGGTAGTCGCTCTGGTCGTGGCGGGCGAGCCGCTCGTGCTGCTCGGCGATCTGCGCCTCCAGCTTCTCGAGCCGGCGATCGATCGACGAGAGCTCCTTCTCGGCGGCGCGGCGCTCGGCGCCGGCGAGTGGGGGTGCGGCGGCCGTGGGTCCGACCGGTGGTCGAGTATCGCTCGCCGAAGGCGGCCGCGTATCGAGACCTGGGTGCGCACCGCCGACGGGTCTCGATACGCGTGCGCCTTCGGTGCTCGCTCCTCGACCACCGGAGGGACCACCGGATGCCGCCTGCCGCCGCAGCTCGAGGTACTGGTCGACCCCGCGGGGGAGGTCGCGCAGGTGCCCGTCGAGGATCGCGAACTGCCGGTCGGTGACGCGCTCGATGAGGTAGCGGTCGTGGCTCACGACGAGGAGCGTGCCCGGCCAGGAGTCGAGCAGGTCCTCGATCGCGGCGAGCATGTCGGTGTCGAGGTCGTTCGTGGGTTCGTCGAGGATGAGCACGTTCGGTTCGGCGAGCAGGATGAGCAGCAGCTGCAGGCGCCGCTTCTGCCCGCCCGACAGGTTCTTCACCGGCGTCGAGAGCTGCGCGCTCGTGAACCCGAGGCGCTCGAGCAGCTGCCCGGGGGTGAGCTCGACGGACTTGGAGCCCGAGCCGATCGTGTAGCTCGTGCGCTGCTCCGCGATGACGGCGCTCACGCGCTGCTCGCTCCACTCGGCGAGCTCCGCGAGCTCCTGGCTCAGCGTCGCGATCTTCACGGTCTTCCCGCGCTTCACGCGCCCGGTCGTCGGTTCGACCGCGCCGGTCACGAGTCCGAGCAGCGTCGACTTGCCGGCGCCGTTGACGCCGAGGATGCCGGTGCGCTCCCCCGGCGCGATGCGCCACTCGAGGTCGTGCAGCACGGTCTTCTCGTCGGGCGCATCCGGCGCAGCATCCGTCACGGGGTAGACCACCGAGACGTCGAGCAGGTCGACGACGTCCTTGCCGAGGCGCGACACCGCGAGCCGGTGGAGCTCGATCGGATTGCGCGCGGGCGGCTCGTTCTCGATGAGCTGGTTCGCCGCCTCGATGCGGAACTTCGGCTTCGAGGTGCGCGCCGGCGCGCCGCGACGCAGCCAGGCGAGCTCCTTGCGCATGAGGTTCTGCCGCTTGGCCTCGGATGCCGCGGCCATCCGGTCGCGCTCCACGCGCTGCAGCACGTACGCGGCGTAGCCGCCCTCGAACGGCTCGACGATGCCGTCGTGCACCTCCCACGTGGCGGTGCACACCTCGTCGAGGAACCAGCGGTCGTGCGTCACGACGACGAGCGCACCGGCATCCGCGGCCCACCGGGCCTTCAGGTGCTGCGCGAGCCAGGCGATGCCCTCGACGTCGAGGTGGTTCGTCGGCTCGTCGAGGAACACGACGTCCCAGTCGCCGATGAGCAGGGCCGCGAGCGCGACGCGCCGGCGCTGGCCGCCCGAGAGGCTCGAGACCTGCGCCTGCCACGGGACGTCGGCGAGCAGGCCGCCGATGACGTCGCGCACCTTCGCGTCGCCCGCCCAGACGTGCTCGTCGATGCCGCCGACGACGGCCTCGGCGACCGTGTGCCCCGGATCGACCGCGTCGGCCTGGTCCAGCATCCCGATCCGGATGCCGCGGCGGTGCGTGACCCGCCCGCCGTCGGGCTCGAGCCGCCCTGCGAGCAGCTTCAGCAGGGTCGACTTGCCGTCGCCGTTGCGGCCGACGACGCCGATGCGGTCGCCCTCGTCGATGCCGAGGGTGATCTCGTCGAAGACCGTGCGCGTCGGGAACTCGAGGTGCAGGCGCTCAGCGCCGAGGAGGTGTGCCATGTCCCGTCGAGCCTACGCGTGCACGATGCGGGCGCCGTAGACGGGCCCGTGCACGTGCACCGCGTTGAGGCGCGCGGCGGAGAGCGCGACCTGCAGCTCGAGGGCGGTGTCGGCGTCCTCGGCGAGGAACGCGACCGTGGGCCCCGACCCCGAGACGAGGCCCGCCAACGCCCCGTGCGACTCGCCGAGCTCGAGGATGCCGCCGAGGCCCGGGGCCAACCCGAGCGCGGCGGCCTGCAGGTCGTTGTGCAGCGCGTCGGCGAGCAGGTGCGCGTCGCCCGCTCGCAGGGCCTGGAGCACGGCCGCGTCGACCGTCGGCGACGACGCGGGCGCGTTCAGGCGCGGGTCGGTCTCGCGGCGGCGGTCGAGCTCGCGGTAGACGCCGGGCGTCGAGAGCCCGAACTCGGCGACCGCCAGCACCCAGTGGAACGATCCCGTCGCGAGCGCGGGGCTGAGCCGGTCGCCGCGTCCGGTGCCGATCGCCGTGCCGCCCGTGAGCGCGAACGGCACGTCGGCGCCGAGCTTCGCGGCGAGCGCGTGCAGCTCCTCCTTCGAGAGCGCCGTGCCCCACATCGCGTCGCAGGCCACGAGGGTCGCTGCGGCATCCGCGGACCCGCCGCCCATGCCGCCCGCGATCGGCACGTGCTTCTCGATCTCGAGGTGCACGCCGCCGGGCACGCCGGCGGTGCGGGCGAGCAGCTTCGCCGCCTTGATCGCGAGGTTCGAGGCATCCGTCGGAAGGCTCGACGTGTCGATGCTGCCGCCGAAGGTGACGCTGAACTCGTCGTCGGGCCACGCCTTCACGTCCTCGTAGAGCGAGACGGCCTGATAGGCGGTGGCGACGTCGTGGTAGCCGTCGGGCTGCACCTCGCCGACGCGCATGAAGAGGTTGACCTTGCCGGGCGCCCGGACGTGCACTGCCTCGTCGGTCGCCGCGATCGTCATGAAACCACGCTAGCCGACCGCCCGCAGCCACTCGCGCATGCGCGCCTTCACGTCGGCGAGCCGCGAGCCGTCGGGCATGCGACCCCACGTGAGGCCGATCGACGAGCGCCCGTCGGCGACGGGGCTGACCGTCGCGAGCACGTACTCGCCGCCCTCGAGCGGGAACCGCGCGGTCGGGTGCTTCGCCGTGAGGTTGAGCGCGAGCGGATCCACGTCGAGCTGCAACGTGACCACTGCGGCGAGCGCCCGCAGCGCGTCCGTCGGCGGGAGGTCGACCGTGCGGCTCACGCTCGCCTCGAACGTGCCGTCCTGCCGCTGGCCGGGCCGACGGATGCCGCGTGCCTGCTCGAATCCGACCGTGATGCCCTGCGCCCACCAGGCGTCGACCCCGTGCTCGCGCACGAGCCAGCCCGCGACCTCCTGGTGCGTCCACGTCGCGGCACCCGCCTCGTCGAGGAGCGCGAACCACTCGGCGCGGTCGCGGCCCGTCGCCGCGCGCACGGCGTCGTCGCCGACGCCCTCGGCGTTGCTGCCCACCGGCGTGCTCATGGCTCAACGGTAGTGCGGTCGGCGAAGGCGCGGAAGGCGCGCGGCGGACGGCCGTGCGGTCGGGCTCGAGCCGTCAGGCCCGCGCCGTCTCCGACGCTTGCGCGATCGCGAGGAAGTCGTCGACGCGCAGTTGCTCGCCACGCGACTGCGGATCGACACCCGCCCGCTCGAGCGCCGCGGCCGCGGACGCGGACGAGCCGCCGAGCACGTTCGAGAGCGATTGGCGCAGCATCTTGCGGCGCTGCTGGAAGGCCGCATCGACGAGCGCGAACGTCGCGCGCCGCTCGGCCTCGGTGCCGGGCTCCTCGTCGCGCTCGAAGCCCACGAGCACCGAGTCGACGTTCGGCACGGGCCAGAACACCATGCGCGACACCTGCCCGGCGAGCCGCCACCGGCCGTACCACGCGGCCTTCACGCTGGGCGCGCCGTAGACCTTCGAGCCCGGGTCGGCCGCGAGCCGGTGGCCGACCTCGGCCTGCACCATGACGATCCCCGCGCGCAGTGTCGGGAAGTGCTCGAGCAGGTGCAGCAGCACGGGCACCGAGACGTTGTAGGGCAGGTTGGCCACGAGCCGCACGGGGTCGCCGGGCAGCTCCGTGACCCGCAGCGCGTCGTCGTGCACCACCGTGAGCGAGCGCCCCGGCTGCATGAGGCGTACGGTGTGCGGCAGCTGCTCGGCGAGCCGCCGGTCGATCTCGACGGCGATGACGGATGCCCCGGCCTCGAGCAGCCCGAGCGTGAGCGAGCCGAGCCCCGGGCCGATCTCGAGCACGGTCTCGCCGGGCTGCACGCCCGCCGCCTGCACGATGCGGCGGACCGTGTTGCCGTCGTGCACGAAGTTCTGGCCGAGCTTCTTCGTCGGCGTCACGTCGAGGACCTCGGCGAGATCGCGGATCTCGGCGGGACCGAGCAGGCGCGGCGTCGGCTCGTCGCCGTCGGCCGCATGCCGATGGGCGTTCACGCCCCCGTCTCCAGCATGGGCACATCATCCCACGAGCCGTACACGCGCTCGGTATTTGCGGCGACCTGCGCGCAGAGCTCGTCGAGATCTGCGCCGAGCACCTCGGCCATGAACCGCACGGTGTGCGGCACGAGGTACGGCGCGTTCGGGCGTCCGCGCAGCGGCACGGGCGTGAGGTACGGGGCATCCGTCTCGACGAGGATGCGGTCGAGCGGCGCGACCCGCAGCGCCTCGCGCAGGTTCTCGGCGTTCTTGAACGTCACGTTGCCGGCGAACGAGAGGTACCAGCCGGCATCGGCCGCGGTCGTCGCGAGCTCCTCGCCGCCCGAGAAGCAGTGGAACACCGTGCGCTCGGGCGCGCCGACGCGGCGCAGCGTCTCGAGCACCTCGTCGTGCGCGTCGCGGTCGTGGATCTGCAGCGCGACGCCGTGCCGCTTCGCGATCTCGATGTGCGCCTCGAACGAGCGGTACTGGGCGTCGCGCCCGCCTTCGCCCGTGCGGTAGAAGTCGAGCCCGGTCTCGCCGACCGCGCGCACGCGCGGCCGGGCGGCGAGCTCGTCGATCACGGCGAGCGCATCGTCGAGCGCTCCGGCGGCCTCGAGGTCGGGCGCCTCGTTGGGGTGCAGGGCCACCGCGGCGAGCAGGCGCGGCTCGCGCTCGGCGACGTCGGCCGACCAGCGGCTCGTCGCGACATCCGTGCCCACCTGCACCGCGCCCACGACCCCGACGGATGCCGCGCGCTCGAGGTGCTCGTGCACGTCGAGCGGCAGCGCGCCGTCGGCGATCTCGAGGTGCGTGTGGTTGTCGTACACGCCGACGGCGAGCGGCTCGGGCGGCGGCGGGTACTCGACCGCACGACCGCCGTCGGAGCGGGTGCGGAGGTGTTCGGGCCCTTCGACGGACTCAGGGACCGAACCCGTCACTCGGCGACCTCGACGCGCGGGAAGAGCGCCGCGAGCGGCGACACGCGCTCGCCCACCGTCCACTCGTTCGCGCGGTCGATGCGCTGCTCCTGCACGGTGCCGGGCGCGCCGAGCGCCGTCCAAAGCTTCGCCGTCGCCTCGGGCAGCACGGGCGAGAGGAGCACGGCGAGCGTGCCGAGGCCGTGGTAGGCGGTGGCGAGCACGGTCTCGAGACGGGCGCGCCTGTGCGGGTCCTTCGCGAGCGTCCAGGGCTCCTCGACGGTCAGGTACCCGTTGAGGGCGTCGACGAGCTCCCACGCGGCGGCGATCGCCTCGTGGATGGCGAGCCGGTTCACGGCCGCCCACGAGGCATCCGTGGCCCGCTGCTCGATGGCCGCGATCTCGTGGTCGGCGGCCGAGAGCTCGTCGGCGGTCGGCACGACGCCGTCGCAGTAGCGCGTGATCATCGCGATGACGCGTGACGCGAGGTTGCCGAAGCCGTTCGCGAGCTCGGCCTGGTAACGCGCAGCGAGGTCCTCCCACGAGAACGAGCCGTCCTGGCCGAAGTGGATCGCGGAGAGGAAGTAGAACCGGAACGCGTCGGAGCCGAAGGTCTCGGTGATCTGCGACGGCGCGATGCCGGTGAGCTTGGACTTCGACATCTTCTCGCCGCCGACCAGGAGCCAGCCGTGGCCGAACACGCCGCGGGGCACGTCGAGGCCGGCCGCCATGAGCATGGCCGGCCAGATCACCGCGTGGAACCGCAGGATGTCCTTGCCGACGATGTGCTGGGCGGGCCAGCGGCGCGAGAACTCCGCCTCGTCCTGGCCGTAGCCGACCGCGGTGATGTAGTTGAGCAGCGCGTCGAACCACACGTAGACGACGTGCGAGTCGTCCCACGGGACCTTCACGCCCCAGTCGAACGTCGATCGCGAGATCGAGAGGTCGGCGAGGCCCTGCCGAACGAACGAGACGACCTCGTTGCGGGCGGACTCGGGCTGCACGAAGTCGGGCCGCTCGGAATAGAGCTCGAGCAGCTTGTCGGCGAACGCGGACATGCGGAAGAAGTAGTTCTTCTCGTGCAGCAGCTCGACGGGCTTCGAGTGGATGGCGCACACGAGCTGGCCCTCGTACTCGCCCGTGCCGTCGACGAGCTCGGACTGCTGCTTGTACTCCTCGCAGCCGACGCAGTAGTAGCCCTCGTACTCACCGGTGTAGATGTGGCCGTCGTCGTAGAGCTTCTGCAGGAAGCGCTGCACGTTGAGCTCGTGCCGCTCGTCGGTCGTGCGGATGAAGTCGTCGTTGGCGATGTCGATGGTCTGCAGCAGCGGCTTCCACGCCTCGTCGACGAGGCGGTCGGCCCACTCCTGCGGCGTCACGCCGTTGGCCGTCGCGGTGCGCAGGATCTTCTGGCCGTGCTCGTCGGTGCCCGTGAGCGACCACGTGTCCTCGCCCGCCTGCCGGTGCCAGCGCGCGAGCACGTCGGCCGCCACCTCCGTGTACGCGTGCCCGATGTGGGGCACGTCGTTCACGTAGAAGATGGGCGTGGTGATGTAGAACGAGGAGGCGTCGGCCATGCGCTCAATCCTATGGGCGCGCGCATGCCCCCGCCGCCGGGTTACGCCCCGGGCGGACTCGCCTGCGGTGCCGCCCGCATCGCCGCCGTCGCGGCCGCCGCGGCGGCGCGTTCAGGCGTTCCCGGCGCGCTCCTCCCGGTGCCGCCGGCGCACGCTGCCGTCGCCGATGGCGGGCGGCACGGCCTCTTCGACGTCGAGGTGCCGGTGCGGCGTGAGCACGCCGAGCGTGACGTCCTGCTCCTTGATCTCGGGCTCGCGCACGCGCTGCCCGGGGTAGTCCACGATGCGCAGCCCGAGCACGATCTTGCCGGGCGCCTCGCGCTTGTCGAGCGCGCGGTAGGCGTCGGCCACGGCGTCGAGGGGGAACACGTCGGCGATGGGCAGGCGGATGCGTCGTGCCGCCGCGAGCGCGGCGACCCGCGAGAGGGCGACCACGTCGCCCGGCGAGACGTGCAGGACGCCGTGCTCGTCGACGGCGTCCCAGTCGAGCACGGTGAGCACGCGCGACGCGGGGACCCCGAGCTCGCGCGCGGCGGCCGTCTGCCCGCCGAGGAAATCGAGGAACGCGGTCACGGGTCCGGGCGTCAGCGCCCGCACCCGCTCGGCGAGGCCCTAGCCGTAGCCGGTCGGGATGATCCCGAACTGGCGCAGGAAGTCGAAACGG
>CBFGWW010000096.1:0-11128 GCA_965652625.1 uncultured Agromyces sp. | reverse complement strand
CACGACATGCACGCGCCGGCCGAGCACGACGCGCACGCGGGACACGACGCGCACGCCGGCCACGACGCGCACGCCGGCCACGACATGAACCACGCCGGCCACGCCGGCCACGCCGGCCACGGCGACCACGTCGGCCAGTTCCGCCGCCTGTTCTGGATCAACCTCGTGCTCGCGGTGCCGACGATCCTGTTCAGCCCGATGTTCGCCGACATCATCGGGTATCCCCTGCCCGACAACGCCCTGATCCCGTGGATCTCCCCCGCGCTCGGCACCGTCATGTTCTTCTGGGGCGGCCGCCCGTTCCTGACGGGCGCCTGGTCGGAGCTGAAGGCGCGCAAGCCCGGCATGATGCTGCTGATCGGCCTCGCGATCACCGTCGCGTACTTCGCGTCGCTCGGCGCGAGCCTCGGCCTGCTCGACCACCGCCTCGACTTCTGGTGGGAGCTCGCGCTGCTGATCGTCATCATGCTGCTCGGCCACTGGATCGAGATGCGCTCGATCGCGGCGACCTCCTCGGCGCTCGACGCCCTGGCCGCGCTGCTGCCCGACGAGGCCGAGCGCGTGACGGATGCCGCGGACGGCCCGACCGTCGAGACCGTGGCCCCCGCCGACCTGCGCGTCGGCGATGTGGTGATCGTGCGCCCCGGCGGACGCGTCCCGGCCGACGGCGACGTCATCGACGGCACGGCCGCGATGGACGAGTCGATGATCACCGGCGAGTCCACGACGGTGAGCCGCGGCCCCGGCGACCACGTGGTCGCGGGCACCGTCGCGACCGACACCGCGATCCGCGTGCGGGTCTCCGCCGTCGGCGACGACACCGCGCTCGCGGGCATCCAGCGTCTCGTCGCGCAGGCGCAGGCGTCGAGCTCCCGCGCTCAGCGCCTCGCCGACCGCGCCGCCGGCTGGCTGTTCTGGTTCGCGCTCGCCGTCGCCGTCGTCACGGCGACCGTCTGGACGCTGCTCGGCAGCCCCGACGACGCCGTCGTGCGCACCATCACGGTGCTCGTGATCGCGTGCCCCCACGCGCTCGGCCTGGCCATCCCGCTCGTCGTGTCGATCGCGACCGAGCGCGCAGCCCGCGGCGGCGTGCTCGTGACCGACCGCCTCGCGCTCGAGACCATGCGCACCGTGCAGGCCGTGCTGTTCGACAAGACCGGCACCCTCACGAAGGGCGAGCCGGCCGTGACGGATGCCGCGGCGGCACCCGGCTGGAACGCCGACGAGCTCATGGCGCTGGCCGCCGCGGCCGAGGGCGACTCCGAGCACCCGCTCGCGAAGGCGATCGTCGCGGATGCCGCGCGCCGGGGCCTCGCCGTCCCGCAGGCGTCGGGCTTCACCGCGTCGGCCGCGATCGGCGTGCACGCCACGGTCGACGGACGCTCGGTGCAGGTCGGCGGCCCCGGACTGCTCTCCCGTGAGGGCGCGGAGCCGCTCGCGGCATCCGCCGGATGGAGCGAGCGCGGCCAGACCGTGCTGCACGTGCTCGTCGACGGCCGGGTCGCCGGTGCCATCGCCCTGGCCGACGAGGTGCGGCCCGAGTCGAAGGAGGCCGTCGACGCGCTGCACGCGCTCGGCGTGCAGGTCGTGATGATCACGGGCGACGCCGAGCCCGTCGCCCGCACGGTCGCGGCCGGCCTCGGCATCGACCGGGTCTACGCGGGCGTGCGCCCCGAGGACAAGGCCGCGAAGGTGCAGGAGCTGCAGCGCGAGGGCCTCAGCGTCGCGATGGTCGGCGACGGCGTGAACGACGCGCCAGCGCTCGCGCAGGCCGACGTCGGCATCGCCATCGGCGCCGGCACGGATGTCGCGATCGCGTCGGCCGGGGTCATCCTCGCGTCGTCCGACCCGCGCTCGGTGATCTCGGTGATCGAGCTGTCGCGCGCCAGTTACCGCAAGATGGCGCAGAACCTGTGGTGGGCCGCCGGATACAACCTCATCTCGGTGCCGCTCGCCGCGGGCGTGCTCGCGCCCATCGGGTTCGTCCTGCCGATGTCGGTCGGCGCGATCCTGATGAGCCTGTCGACCGTGATCGTCGCGCTCAACGCGCAGCTGCTGCGCCGGCTCGACCTGCGGCCCGAGGCGTCGACGCGGGCGGTCCTGGCTCGGGCCGGGCGCCCGACGGGCGCGGCGGAGCGCGAGCGGGTGGACGTCAGGGCCTAGCCCCGCCGCCGCGACGACGCTTCGACGACCCGCTCACGTCGGCCACGGCAGCGGCAGCGCCGCGGCGGATGCCCCGCGCTCGACGCCCTCCTCGGGCACGACGAGCACGGCGTCCGCCGCGGCGAGCCCGCGCAGCATCCCCGACCCGAGGTGCGCGGTGGGCGTCGCGACGCCGTCGCGTATCGCGACGGGGACCAACCGGGTCGCGCCGCGCGTCCCGGCGAGGGTCTCGGCGACCGAGACCGTCATCGTCGCCGCCGGCCGGCCGGTCCACTCGCCGAGCAGCGGGCCGCCGATCGCGAGCAGCCCGAGCACCGCGGCGAGCGGGTTCCCGGGGAGTCCGAGCACGAGCCGACCGGGAAGTCGCGCGAGGAACGTGGGCCCTCCCGGGCGCATCGCCACCGCCGGGACCAGCACCTCGGCGCCGAGCCGCTCGATCGCGACGCGCACCTGGTCGGCGTGCGAGCCGCCCGTGCCGCCCGTCGTCACGACGAGGTCGACCCGATCGGCCGTGATCGCGTCCGCGGTGGCGGCGGGGTCGTCGCCCACCCGGTGCACGGCGAGCGCCTCGGCGCCCAGCTCGTCGAGGATCGCCGGCAGCGCGAGCCGGAAGCTGTCGCGCACGCGACCCGGCGCGGGCACGCCCGTCTCGACGACCTCGTCGCCCGTGAGCACGAGTGCGACGCGTGGGCGACGCCGCACGGTGAGCCGATCGGCGCCCGTCGCCGCGGCGAGCGCGACCCGCGGCGGTGTCAGTACGGTGCCGGCCTCGAGCACCAGTTCGCCCGCGGATGCCTCGGTGCCCGCCGGCCGGATGTGGCGACGCTCCGCGACGTCCCGGTGCCCCGTCTCGCCCACGGGCTCGAGCCGGCCGTCGTCCACCTGCCCCGCCTCCGAACGGAGCACCCCCTCGGCGTCGTCGGGCACCAGGCCGCCCGTCACGATCACGACCGCCTCGCCCGGTTCGATCCCGGGTCCCTCGACGAGCCGCCAGGGCGGCCCGCCCCGCACGGCCCAGCCGTCCATCGCCGACGACGCGTAGTGCGGCAGCGGGATGGACGTCCGCACGTCATCAGCGAGCACGCGTCCGACGGCGCGGTGCAGCGGCACGTGCTCGGTCGCCGGCGCGGGGGCGGCCACGGCCGCGCGCTCGCGCGCGACCTGCCAGGCGAGCCCGCGACTCACGGGGACGCGAGCTTGCGCACGCGGTCGAGCACGTCGCGGGCGGCGGTCGCGGCATCCGCACCACCGGCGGCGGCGACGCCCGCCGCGTAGCCGGCCAGGTACGTCGTGATGGGTGCCGCCGGACGCATGACGGAATGCGCGGCGACACCGGCGACGCCGAGCACCTGCTGGATGTCGAGCGGCGCGTCGCGGATACCGAGTTCTGCGCGGACCCGATCGGCCCACTGCGCCAGCACGCGGTCGAACTCCTCGTCGGAGATCGTCATCGTCCCTCTCCTCCCGTCGCGCCGACCGCGTCGGCGTCGGCCCAGGTGTCAACGTCCATCGTCGCCTCGGGCAGCACGGCGACGTCGACGAGCCGCAGCGGCTCGAGCAGCCGGCGCATCGAGACGCCGTCGAGCGATCGCCCATCGGATGCCGCGGCGATCGCCGCCTCGAGCGCCGCTCGTCGCACGACGCATGTGAGGTGCTGCGCGCGGCCGTCGGCGTCGACCGCCCGGGCGCCGTCGGCATCGTCGGCGCGGTCGAGCGCCTCGAGCAGCGGCGGGATCGCCGCCGCCCCGAACGGCTGGTCACCCGCGAGCAGCAGCACGGCGCCGGCGTCGCCCGCGAGCGCGCGCACGCCCGCCGCGACGGCCGCGGCCGGACCGCCGAACGGCGGCTCCTCGCGCACCACGCGCACCTCGGTCGGCAGCAGCGATGCACCGGCCTCGCCGACGACCACGCGATCACGCGCCGCGCCCGCGGCCTCCACGACCCGCTCCAGCAGCGTGCGCCCGTCGACGCGGAGGTCGCCCTTCGCGGCGCCGCCGAGGCGTTCGGCGCGACCGCCCATGAGGATCACCGCATCGAGCACGAGCACGGCTCAATCGTAGGACCGACGGCCACGCGGCATCCGACCCCGCCCTCAGTAGATGTGCAACTTCTGGAGGAGCGCGAGCGGATCGTCGATCGACTCGAAGAGGTCCTTGTTGTGCTTGATCATCTTGCTGCGCATGTAGACGCGGAGCCACTGCTTGTACATGAAGAGCTCGTACTCGTCGAGGAGGTCGTCGAGGGGCAGGGCGGGACGCGCGATGAGCTCGGCGAGCCGCATCGCGCACTCGAACCCGAGCGAGATCGACTGGAAGTACGGCGATCCGATGGCGGAGTCGCCGGCCAGGAACACCGGAGCGTGGGCGAAGGGATGGTCCGTCCGGCTCGATCGCAGCCAGCGCCGGTTCGTCGCGTTGCGGGCCCGGTAGACGTTGAGCGGGATGCGCACGATCTCGAGGTCGCCGATCAGGTCGCCGTTCGTCTCCTCACGGATCTTCTCGATGAAGCGGTCCATCGACTCGGCCATGGCGGGGAAGTGCTCGCGGAGCCATGCCCCGTCGCAGCGCGGCGGGATCACCGCGAACTCCTCGGGGGTGATGGTCACGATGCCGGTGACATGGCTGACCTGGCCGTCGTAGTGGGTGCGGTGCACCATCGGGATGAACTTGTACGTCGGGTTTCCGGCGTTCTTGTAGTACTTGCAGTACTCGTTGCAGTCGTAGGGCTGCCCGTAGAGGAACGTGATGACGAGGGCGTACTCGAGGCGCACCGTCATGGTGTTCGCACGCGCCTCGACGTCGTCGTCGCCGGTGGTCAGGTGGTTCCTGAGGATGGAGCCGCTCCCGGTGCAGTCGACCAGGATGCCGCCGGGCTCGAGCATCCCGATCGCGTCCTCCGCGGTCACGATGCCCGACGCGCGGACGACCGGGTGCGCCGTGCGCGAATCGATGAGGTCGCTGAGCGACTGCTCGATCTCGTTGAGCGCACAGAACCCGAGCGACCACTCGTGGAGCAGCGCGCCCAGGTCGCTCCGGATCGTCCCGCGGAACGCGAGGCCGTCGATGAGCTCCGCGGGATCGAACAGGGCGCCGATGCTGTCCCCGTCGATCTCGTCCGTCTCGTAGCTCTCGATCGAGTCCGCCACGAGGTACGGAGCGAGCTGCACCATGCGCGTGCGCGTGTAGGCGGTGCGCTTCTCGTGGAGATGCAGCGACATGCCCTCGATCGGCTGGAGCAGCGCCGTCAGCATCAGGCCGACCGGGCCGGCGCCGATCACGTGCACGTCACCGCTGAAGGGGCGGATCCCGGTGGTGGTGGCGGACGAGGACATGGAGCCTCCTTGCTCGTGCCGGAGCTCGCTCATGCGGGAGCGTGCGGTCGAGCCGGCCGGCGGCCCTCGACGCAGCCCCGAGCGAGAAACGACCGATCCTCAGCGTACGCCCCGCGCCCTCGTCCGGTTTCGGACGTACATGGAAACATGGCCCGAGGAAAGTCCGCGATGATGTCGATCCGGCCAGGAGCCCGTTCGACGTGCAAGTGAGGCGGGCGCACGGCCCGTCCGACGAAGGAGCGAACGACGATGAAGTACATGCTGATCATGCGGGACTCGGAGGAGGCCATCGAGGCCTCGAAGGACCTCGACTTCGAGGAGATCATCGCCGCCATGGGCGCCTACAACGAGTCCCTCATCAAGGCCGGCGTCCTGCTCGGCGGCGAGGGCCTCGCGGGCGTGGAGGAGGGGTTCGTCGTGGACTTCGACGCGACGCCGCCGGTCGTGACCGACGGCCCCTACGCCGAGGCGAAGGAGCTCTTCAACGGCTTCTGGATCATCGGCGTCTCGAGCAAGGAGGAGGCGATCGAGTGGGCGAAGCGGTGCCCGCTCGGACCCGGCTCGAAGCTCGAGGTGCGCCGCGTCAACGAGCTCGAGGACTTCCCGCAGGACAACGAGTGGATCCAGAAGGAGGCCCAGTGGCGTGCCGACGCCGAGGGCCGCCTCGGATCGTCGAGCTGAATGTCCGACGCGACGGATGCCGCGGGCGCGGTCGTCCCGGCGGATGACGCCGACGCCGACCGCGCCCGGCGCGCCCTCGCCGCGGTGTGGCGCATCGAGTCGCCGCGCATCATCGCGACGCTGACGCGCTTCGTCGGGGACGTCGGCCAGGCCGAGGACCTCGCCCAGGAGGCGATGCTCGAGGCGCTCAAGCAGTGGCCGGTCGAGGGCGTGCCGCGCAACGGCGGCGCCTGGCTCACCGCCGTCGCGAAGCGCCGCGCGATCGACGGCTGGCGACGCCGCGAGCGGCTCGACGAGCGGTACGCCGCGATGGCCCGCGACCTCGAGGAGGAGGAGCGCACGGATTCCGGCACCTTCTGGGATCCCGACACGATCGACGACGACGTGCTGCGCCTGGTGTTCGTCGCGTGCCACCCCGTGCTCTCGCGGGAGGCGCAGATCGCGCTCACACTGCGGATCGTCGGCGGTCTCAGCTCCGAGGAGATCGCCCGGGCGTTCCTCGTGCCGGTCGCGACGATCCAGCAGCGCATCGTGCGGGCGAAGAAGACCCTCGCCGCGGCCAACGTCCCGTTCGAGGTGCCCGAGCCGCAGGACTACGCAGAGCGCCTCGGCTCGGTGCTCAGCGTGCTCTACCTGATCTTCAACGAGGGCTACCTGCCCGCGGCCGGGGACCAGTGGGTGCGACCGGATGTCTCGGCCGAGGCCCTCCGCCTCGCCCGCATGGTCGCGGGCCTCATGCCGCGGGAGCCCGAGGCGCAGTCGCTCGTGGCGCTCATGGAGTTCCACGCGGCGCGATTCGCCACGCGCGTGGCGCGCGACGGCACCCCGATTCCGCTCGACGAGCAGGACCGCAGCCGTTGGGACCGCGCCCAGATCGAGCGCGGACGCGCCGCGCTCGCGCGCGCCGACCGGATCGGGCGCGGCCGAGCGTCGTACGGGCTGCAGGCCGCCATCGCCGAGTGCCACGCGATCGCGCCGACCGCCGAGGACACGGACTGGGCGCGCATCGTGGTGCTCTACGAGGCGCTCGGACGGATCGCGCCGTCGCCCGTGGTCGAGCTGAACCGGGCGGTCGCCGTGGCGATGTCCACGGGTCCGGCGAGCGCGCTGCGCATCGTCGACGACCTCGAGCGGTCGGGTCGGCTCGCCGGCTACGCCGGGCTGCCCGCGGTGCGCGGCGAGCTGCTCGCCCGGCTCGGCCGCAACGAGGAGGCCCGCGGCGAGCTCGAGAGTGCGGCACGGCTCACGGGCAACGAGCGCGAGCGGGCCGCGCTGCTCGCCAAGGCGGCGGCGCTCCGCCCGGTGGTCGAGGCGCGCTACTCGACGCCCGGGGGCGGGCGCGCGGCGCGGGGGGCGCGCCGCGCGCCCCCACGACCGGGGCCGGTTCGGGCTCCTCCGCCGCAGCAGCCTCCGCCTTCGCCGCCTTCCTGGCGCGGCGCCGCTCGCGGCCGCCCTCGACGAGGTCGTAGAGCACGGGCAGCACGATGAGCGTGAGCGCCGTCGACGACACGAGGCCGCCGATCACGACCAGTGCGAGCGGTTGCGAGATGAAGCCGCTGTGGCCGGTGAGACCGATCGCCATGGGCAGGAGGGCGAAGATCGTCGCGAGCGCGGTCATCAGGATCGGCCGGAGTCGGCGGGACGCGCCGTGCAGCAGCGCATCGCGCACGCTGCGTCCGCGGTCGCGGTACTGGTTCACGAGGTCGACGAGCACGATCGCGTTCGTCACCACGATGCCGATGAGCATGAGCACGCCGACGAGCGACGCGACGCCGAGCGGGATGCCCGTGATGACCTGCAGCGCGATCGCGCCGGTGGCCGCGAACGGCACCGAGACGAGCAGCAGCAGCGGCTGCAGGAGCGAGCGGAACGTCGCCACCATCACGATGTAGACGATGAGGATCGCCGCGAGCAGGGCGAGGCCCAGCTGCGAGAACGACTCCTGCTGGTCGGCCGTGACGCCGCCGATGGAGGCGCTGGCGCCCGCGGGCAGGTCGGCGCGGTCGACCGCCGCCGACACCTCAGCACTCGCGGTGCCGAGGTCGTTGCTGTTCGGGGTCGCCGACACCGTCGCGCTGCGGAGGCCCTGCACCGTCGTGACCGACGACGGGCCGTCGACCTCCTCGACCGTGGCGAGCGTGTCGAGCGGCACCAGGCCGGCCCGCGTGGGCACGTCGAGGGCCGACAGCTCCTCGACCGTCGTGGGCGGATCCTCGCTCGCGAGGTAGATCGTGAGCGTCTTCTCGTCGATCACGATCGAGCCGGCCGACTGCGGCTGCATGGCGGCCGAGACGAAGCCGCCGAGGGCGACCTCCGAGTAGCCGGCGGCCGCGGCATCCGCTCGATCGACCTCGACCGCGATGTACTCGCGCGACTCCGAGAGGTTGGAGCTCACCTGCGACACCGAATCCAGGTCCTCGACCTCGGACTGCACCGCGTCGGTCGCGGCCGCCAGGTCTTCCGCGTTCGACGCCGTGACGTCGACCTCGATGTCGTTCGAGGCGCCGAAGCCGCTCGAGGCGGCGAGCGTGATCTCGCCGATGCCCTCGCCGAGGTCGTCGAGCTCCGTGCGCACCTCCTGCTGCAGCGCCTCCTGGTCGGCGTTCTCGTCGGTCGTCACCGAGTACGTGATGGTGGCGCCGCTTCCTCCGCCGAGCACGGCGGCGAGGCCGCGCCCGCCCGAGCCGATCGAGGTCTGCACCGTCTCGACGCCCTCGACGTCGAGCAGCGTGCGCTCGACGGGCTTCGAGGCCTCGTCCATCGCCTCGAGGCTCGTGCCGACGGGCAGCTCCTGCGTGACCTGGAACGTGTTCTGTCCCGACGACCCGAGGAAGTTCGTCTTCATGAACGGTGTGAGCGCGAGCGTGCCCACGAGCACGAGGCCGGCGATCACGAGCGTGACGACGCCGTGCCGCAGCGTCCACTCGATGATCGGCAGGTAGCCGCGCTGCAGGCGCGACGGGTGCTCGAGCTCGTCGACGGATGCCGCGGGGCCCGACTCGTCGACGAACGCCGCCGCTGCGGCCTCCCCCACGTCGTCGTGCTTGTGGATCTTCGCAGGCTTCAGGAACCAGTAGGCGAGCACCGGGACGATCGTGAGCGACACGAGCAGCGACGCGAGGAGCGCGATCGTGATCGTCAGCGAGAACGGGCGGAACAGCTCCCCCGTGACGCCCTCGACGAGGGCGATCGGCAGGAACACCGCGACCGTCGTGATCGTCGATGCCGTGATCGCGCCGGCGACCTCGCGCACGGCGTGCACGATCGTCGTGGCCTTGTCGACGCCCTCGACGAGGTGGCGCTTGATGTTCTCGATCACGACGATCGAGTCGTCGACCACGCGGCCGATCGCGATCGTGAGTGCGCCGAGGGTGAGGATGTTCAACGTGTAGTCGGCGGCCTGCAGCCCGATGAAGGTGATGAGCACCGACGTCGGGATCGAGATCGCCGTCACGAGCGTCGCGCGGATCGACAGCAGGAACACGAGGATCACGAGCACCGCGAAGAGCAGGCCGAGCATGCCCTCGGTCGCGAGCGACTCGATCGACTGCTGGATGTACGGCGCCTGGTCGAACACGACGGTGAACGTGGCACCGGGGTTCGTCGTGTCGAGCGACGACTCGAGGTCGGGCAGGATCGCGCGCACCTCGTTCGACACGTCGACCGTGTTGGCCGCCGGCAGCTTGGTGACCGAGATCGAGAGCGCGGGTTCGCCGTCGACGCGAGAGATGCTCGTGACCGGGTTGTCGGTGAGCTCCACGGATGCCACGTCGTCGATGGTCGTCGCCGGCCCCGGGACTCCCGGGGTGCCGAGCAGCGGCAGGGCGGCGATGTCGTCGACGTCGGCGAGCACCTGGCCGGTCTGCACGGCGAACGTGGAGTCGTCCTCGGTGATGGTGCCGGCGGGCACGAGGAGGCCGTTCTGCGTCAGCGCGTCGCGGATCGCCTGCTGGGTCAGCCCACGCGCCGCGAGCGCGGCGGGATCGGGCGTGATCGTGACGCGCTGCCCGACGTCGCCGATGAGCGTGGCCTCGCGCACGCCGTCGAGGTCGTTGAGCTCGCCGAGCGTCGTGCGCGTGATCTCGTCGGAGAGCGCGCTGACGTCGTCGGCGCCGGTCACGGCCACGACGATGACCGGGAAGTCGTCGAGGCTCAGCGCGAGCACCCGCGGGTCGACGTCCTCGGGCAGCTGGTTCGCGATGCGGTTCACCGCCGAGAGCAGCTTCTGCTCGGCGAACGCGAGGTCGGTGCCGTACGTGAAGCTCGCGGTGACGCGGGAGAGGCCGGTCGAGCTCGTGGTCGAGGTGGACTCGAGCCCCGTGATGCCCTGGATCGCGGTCTCGATCGGCGTCGAGACATCCGTGTTGACGACATCGGGCGAGGCGCCCGGGTACGACGTCACGATCGACAGCTGGGGGAACTCGATCGACGGGGCGAGCTCCTGCTTGAGGTTCGTCAGCGCGATGCCGCCGAAGATGGCGACGACGACGGTCACGAGGGCGATGAGCGCGCGGTTCTTCATGCTGAGCGCGGCAAGCAGGTGCATGCCCCTGATTCTCGCAGGGGCATGATCGCGGCGATGTCACGGGATGCTGGGAATCCCGCCCGTCCGACGCTGGACCACGCTCGCCGTCCGGGAGTACCGTCGAAGGGCAACGGGGGTGAGCACGATGACCACAGCGGATGCCGCGCGGCCGATGCCGTGGCTCCGCCTCGCCCTGCTGGGGGTCATCGCCGCCGCGATCTGGCTCGCGTTCAGCCTGTTCTCCTCCGCGCATGCGGCGTCGGCCGACGAGACGCTTCCGGGTACGGCGACGGATGCCGCGGCCGCGACCCCCGAGGACGACCAGGGGGAGCCGGCCGCGCCGGCACCGCCCGCAGCATCGGCCGCGCCCGCGGCACCGGTCGCGCCCGCGTGTGCTGCACTCCCACACGGAGCCTCCAAGACCCCCC
>CBFGWW010000095.1:0-11220 GCA_965652625.1 uncultured Agromyces sp. | reverse complement strand
TCCGGGCTCATGCGGCGACCCTAGCCGAGGCGTCCGTCAGGCGGCAGGCGTTGACGAGCGGTCGGCCGACCGGGCGGCGACCCGTGCGATCGCCCACGTGCCGAGGCCCGAGGCGAGGAACACCCCGCCGAGGATCGCCCATCCGCCGAGCCCGAGGGTCAGCGCGGTCGACGTCACGAAGAGCGGCGCGACCATGGCGCCGAGCGAGTAGCCCATCGAGAACACGCCCTGGTACGTGCCCGCCCGCACCGGGTCGGCGAGCTCGAAGCTGAGGCCCCAGCCGCCCGCCTGCGAGAGCACCTCCGCGAACGCGTGCGCGGTCGCGGCGATCACGATGACCGCGATCGCGAAGCCCGCCGGCAGGCCCGCCGCGGCGGCGTACACGAGGCACGCGGCCGCCATGAGCCACGCCGCGACGGCGGAGACGCGACCGGCGCGGCGCAGGTCGTGGGTGCCGCGCGACAGCGGCACCTGGAACAGCACGACGATGACCGTGTTGAGGATGAGGACGACGGCCACGAGCACCTCGGGCGCGTTGGTGTCGTTCGCGATCCAGAGCGGCACGCCGACCTCGCCGACGCCGAACTGCATGCCGAAGATCGCGCTGAGCGCCGTGAGGCCGAGGTAGCGCGGGTCGCGCCAGGGGGAGTGGGCGAAGCGTGTGCGGCGCGGCGCGGCATCCGGCGGAGTGACGGTCACGCCATCCGCCGCGGCATCCGTCGTGTCATCCGTCGTGGCGGCGGTCGCCGTCGGCGCGCCCTGCGGGCTCGGCGCGCGCGTCGGCGCATCGACGTACCGGGGCAGCTTCACGAGCCGGGTCACGCCGGCGAGGTACATGACGCCCGCGCCGACGATGATCCAGCGGTAGGCGTCGGCCGTGCCCGCGAGCAGCGCGAGGGCGCCGACGCCCGATCCGACCGCGATCGCCACGTTCGTGACGGTGCGCAGCACCGCGCGGGCGTGCACACGGCGGTCGCCGTCGAACGCGCGGGCGATGATCGCCATGCGCGTCGAGTTCGCGGCCTGCTCGACGGCGCCGACGATGACGGCGATCACGAGCGCGCTCGCGAAGTCGTGTGCGAACACGTAGCAGATGAGGCCGACGCCGTCGACGATGGACAGCACCACGAGCAGGCGCCGCGCGCTGACCCGGTCGGCGAGCCACCCGCCGGCGAGCGACGAGACCACGCCCGCGGCGCTCGCCGCGCCGAGCACGATCGCGACCTCGTGCGGGGCGAGCCCGACGATGAGCGTGAAGTACAGCACCGTGACGGTGAGGAAGATCCCGCGGCCCACTCGGCTGATGAGCGTCGCGATGACGAGGGTGCGCAGCACCGGGTCGTCGACGGATGCCGCGAGCCGGCCTAGGAGGCCGGGGCGGCGGATGCCCGTGGCCGTGCTCGACGCGTCGACCTCGGGCTCGAGCGGGAGCTCGGGCTCCACGATCGGCACGGCGTCGGTGTCGGGGGAGGGCGGGGAGGCGGCGGGGGCAGGACTCACGGATCCAGTTCTGCCAGACGCGCTCGGCGGCCGAAATCGATGTAGCGTAGTGCTTCATGTTGAGGTA
The DNA here is from genome assembly GCA_965652625.1 of uncultured Agromyces sp. GTDB lineage: Bacteria > Actinomycetota > Actinomycetes > Actinomycetales > Microbacteriaceae > Agromyces. The sequence goes on along the minus strand of CBFGWW010000095.1, from coordinate 9,653 downwards.
CCTGCTGACCGAGGACGACGTCGGCAGCGTGCGCTTCGGCCTCTCGCCCCTGTGCGAGCTCGGCCTCTCGCTGCGGGCGATCAAGGAGCCGGCGCGGTTCCCGCTGCAGCTCGGCTGGCTGCGCCGCACCGAGGAAGCTCGCGCGCGACTCGACATGCCGACGCTCATGGCGCTCATCGACGAGCGCATGTGGACGCCCGACTTCCTCAATCCGCGTCCCACTTCGCCGCTGACCCGCCTCGACGACGAGCTGGCGGCGCTCGCCGCGACCCCCGCCGACGTGTTCCGCGCCGACCTCGTGGCAGTGCACGGCCGCATGCCCGACGTGCTCGCCGGGTCCTCGAGCGCGGCGCTCCGTCGCGTCATCCGTGCGCTGCAGCAGCTCTGGGACACGTGCTTCGAACCGTACTGGCCGCGCATGCGGGCGGTGCTCGAGGCCGACATCGTCTACCGCGGACGCCAGATCGCGCAGTCGGGCGTCGCCGCCATGCTCAACGGACTCTCGTCGCGCATCGAGTACGACCACGGCGTCGTGTCGGTGCGGCTCGCCGACCCGAACGACCGGACGCTGGCGATCGACGGCAACGGCCTCACCCTCGTGCCGACGATGTTCACGCGCCGCGCGTCCGCGCCCGTCGGCGACGGGCCGCCGATGATCATGTACTCGGCCCGCGGCCAGGGCGCGCTCTGGGAGGCGGAGCGCGTCGCGAACCCCGCGGCCGTCGCTGCCGTCCTCGGTGAGACCCGGGCGAGCCTGCTCGCCGCGCTCGGCGACCCCGCGTCGTCGACCGAGCTCGGCGTGCGCCTCGGCGTCACCGCGTCGGCGGTCAACCAGCACCTCCGCGTGCTCCGCGACGCGGGCCTGCTCGTGAGCACCCGCTACGGACGCAGCGTGCTCTACCTCCGCAGCGAGCTCGGCTCGGCGCTGCTCGAGGCGCGCGCGGGCTGAGCCGGGCCTCCGGTGGTCGAGGAGCGCCCGGCGAAGCCGGACGCGTATCGAGACCGGACTCGCAGCGCCTCGATACGCGTCGCCCTCCGACCGGCGCTACTCGACGACCGGGTCGTCGGCGACCCGCAGCACGACCTTCCCGCGCACGTGGCCGCCCTCGAGCAGCCGGTGCGCCTCCGCGCCGTCGGTCAGCGGCAGCTCCCGCTCCACGTGCACGCGCACCGAGCCGTCGTCGATGAGCCGCGTGATCACCGCGAGGGTGCGCGCATCGGGCGACACCGAGTAGCCGGTCGCACGGATGCCGCGGGCCGCCGCCTCCTCGGCCATCGTCGGCCACGACCCGGTCGGCACGTTCACGACCATGCCGCCCGGCCGCAGCACGGAGAGCGAGCGCGACCCCGTGTCATCCGCGACGTTGCCGATGAGGTCGATGACCACGTCCTGCTCGTCCGCGACGTCCTCGAAGCGCTCGGCGCCGTAGTCGATCACGTGCCGGGCGCCGAGCGAGCGCACGAACTCCACGTTGCGCTCGGAGCAGGTCGCCGTGACCTCGGCCCCGAAGTAGGCGGCGAACTGCACCGCGAAGTGGCCGACCCCGCCCGCGGCGGCGTGGATCAGCATCCGCTGCCGGTCGTGCGCCCGAGCCACGTCGATGACGGCACCCCATGCGGTGAGGGCGGCGAGCGGCACGCCCGCTGCCTCGACGAACCCGAGCGACGCGGGCATCGGCGCGAGGCTCATCGACGAGACGGTGAGCAACTCGGCGTAGCTGCCGCCGGTGCGGGGCACGCGCCCCATGCCGTACACGCGGTCGCCGGGTTGCAGCGGGTGCGCCGCGTACGGCACCGCCTCGACGACCCCGGCGAAGTCGTTTCCCAGCACCGCGGGATACGACCCGATCGCCGCCGAGACGCCGCGGCCGGCGCGGGTCTTCACGTCGATGGGGTTCACGCCCGCGGCCACGACGCGCACGAGCACCTCGTCACTCACCCGCTGGGGCCGCGGCACGTCGGCGAGGTGCAGCTCGTCGGCGTCGCCGGTGCGATCGATCACGAGCGCCCGCATGCTCTCCGCCATCGCGCCATCCTTCCGTACCCGTCCCGTCACGCACCACTATGCTGCAGTCAGCGCGCGGCGGGTGCGACCGGCGCGACGGATGCGGCGAGGGCGGGGGTTCGGCGTGAGGCGGCTGTTCGGGGTGCTGCGGGTCGTCGCGGCCGCGGCGATCATCATCGCGATCGTCGGGCAGTTCGTGCAGAGCTGGTCGATGGTGCCCGACCGGGTGGCCTTCGTCGTGAACTTCTTCAGCTTCTTCACGATCCTGTCGAACGCGCTCACCGCCATCGTGCTGCTCATCGGCGCGGGGTACGCCCTCACGCGGGCGGCCGATCCCGAGTGGTACAACCTCGTCCGCGCGTGCGCGGTCACCTACATGGCCACCACGTTCGTCGTCTACAACCTGCTGCTGCGCGAGATCTCGCTCGACCAGGCCACGACCGTGCCGTGGTCGAACGAGATCCTGCACGTGTGGGCGCCGCTCTACCTCGTCGCCGACTGGGTGCTGGCGCCCGGGCGACGCCGCGTCGCCTGGCGCCGCCTCTGGAGCATCGCGGTCTTCCCGCTGGCCTGGGCCGGGTACACGATGATCCGCGGCGCGATCGTGGGGTGGTACCCGTACCCGTTCCTGGACCCCGACGTCGAGCCGGGCGTCGGGTACGGCGGCGTCCTCGTCTACGTGATCGCCATCGCCGCGTTCATCCTGCTCGTGGGGGCCGGCATCATCGCGCTGAGCCGCACGCGGTGGCCGCACGAGCCCGACGAGCCCGCCCCGCCGACGGGAGCCGTCGAGCTCGAGGACGCTCGCCCGGTCACCTAGTCGCGCGCGAGCCAGCGCCCGACCCGCTCCTGCAGCACCGCGGTCTGCTCGGCCTGCCCGTCGTCGCGCGGCGGCAGCAGTTCGAGCATCGAGCGCAGCCCGCCGGCCCAGCGCTCGGCGATGGGGAACGGATGCACCGGGTCGCGCGCCGCGCCGATGACGAGCGAGCGGATGCCGCGTGCCGAGAGCTCGCGCAGGTCGTCGTCGTCGTCGAACGCGCGGTTGCGCGGGATCTCGACGAGCCGCATGGCCCGACGCGCGGCATCGGGTGCCTGGAACTGGGCGAGCAGCGCCCGACCGCCCGCCGGCGACACCGACGCCACCTCGTGGAAGATCTCCCGCTCGCGGAACTCCTCGGCCCCCGCGGGACCCGCGTCGGCGAGGATCTGGCCGATCACGGGGAACGCCCGCAGGTTGTCGGGCAGCGACGTGTCGTCGAACGACGGCCGCACGAAGACCACGCGCCGCACGGGCAGCAGGTTGTCGAGCACGATGCGCAGCGCGATCGCGGCGCCCATCGAGATGCCGATGATCGTCACCGGCTCGGATGCCTCGTGGTGCCCGCGTCCGGCCTCGGCCAGCGCCGCGGGGACGTGCTCGCAGACCTCGCGCGCGAGCCGGTCGATCCCGAAGTCGGCGGGTTCGCCGACGGCGAGGAAGCCGCCGTGGGCGCGCACGTCGGGCGCGACGATGAGTTCCTCGGGGCCCGACGTCGTCTCCACGACCGACTCGAACAGGCCGAGCGGCTGCCGGCGGTCGTTGCCGAGTCCGTGCAGGAGGACCGTCGTCACGCGAGCACACCCGGGCGGTAGACCGCCCTCGCCGCGTCGTCGGGACGCAGCGCGGCGAGCAGTTCGTTCGCGAGCGTCACGAGGATGGCGATCTGGTCGTCGTCGCGGTCGATCCAGCGGCAGTGCGGCTCGGCGTGCACGGGCACGAAGTCCTCGTGCTGCTCCCACACCACCAGCGTGCGCTCGGCGCCGAGCACGTACTGCTGCCACCACACCTGGCGCAGGTAGCCGCGGGGGATGCCGCGCCATGCGCGCGACGTCGTCTTGATCTCGCACAGCTCGGGCGTGCCGTCGACCGCGACCCGCAGTCCGTCGGGCGTGGCGAGGTGCCGTCGATCGGATGCCGCGTGGAAGAGCAGCGACGACGGCTCGATGCCGTGCACCCGCCGCACCCAGTCGGCGATCACGGGTTCGCGCGTGCGACCGTGGTCGGTGAACCGGCTGCCGCCGAAGCTGCGCGGCGAGCCGTGCAGCTTCTCGTAGGCCGCCCCGCGGACGGACGCCCGGGACGCGAGCTTCGCGGCATCCGTCGCGGTGACGCCCTGCGAGCGTGCCCGCAACCAGGCGACCCGATCGCTCGCGTCGGCGACGATGCGCCGTTCGTGCGGGTGCGGCTCGGATCGGAGTGCCGCCGACACGCGGGGTGCGACCGACTCGAGGTCGAACAGCGCGAACGGGATGTCGGTCACCCCACCACGGTACCCCCGAGGACCCCCGTCCGGAGGGCGGATCGGGCGTGTTCGGCGGACCTCGCCGCCGCGGGGGGCCTGTGCGGTGCTAGTCGGGGATGCTCCAGTAGGAGGCGACACCGCCCGGGTGGTACTCGGTGATCGCCCAGTCCACCGAACGGTCCCACGTGGCATCCGTGTGGCCCGCGTACTCGACGGTGATCGAGCCGTCGGCCTCCGTGATCACGGCGGTCACGATGCCGGTGTGGTCGCGGTCGCCCGAGTCGTCCCAGTCGAACTGCACGATGTCGCCGACCTTCACCCGGTCGCGCTGGTCGTCGGTGAGCGCGGTGGCGAGCTCGGGGTGCTCCTCGAGGTACTCCATGAGCGCCGTCGAGCTGCGCCACGCGTCGGAGCTCGCGTAGGGGTCGCCGTCCTCCTCGTCGTACCACCACTCGTCGTCGGGCACCCAGCCGCGGGCGAGCAGCGACTGGCTCGTGAAGTTCACGCAGTCGTTCTCGGGGAGGTAGCCGAACTCGTCGCTCTCGGTGGAGTCCCAGTGCTCGCGCACGTACTCGAGCTGTGCGGCGACCGCCGGGCTGAGCGACGACCAGTCGAAGGCGCTCTCGGAGGTGTCGTCGCGATCGGTGTCGGCCGCCGCCCCGCTCGTCGTGTCGGCGACGACCGCGGCATCAGACGAGTTCGAACCCTGCCCGACCGCGTACCCCCACGCGACGGCACCACCGCCCATGACGAGGGCAGTCGAGGTTGCGGCGGCGAGGACGAGGGCTCGCCGCCTGCGGAAGATGCGGTTCGGGTCCGGGTTCGACATCGGTCCGACCGTACGTCGCCAGCCTGTGCGCCACCTCTGCACCCGCCATGCATGGCCCGAACCGGCCATGCCGGAGTGGCCCGAACACGCGATGCCCGGGCGGGGGCCGCGGGCGTGGAATCGAGGTGTCGGCCCGCCGGCCGGCCCGAACCACCTTGGAGTCCTCATGTCCAGCACGGCCACCATCGCCACCATCGCCACCGTCACCTCGACCGACGTCGGACGCGTCGCACGCGCCTCGATCGCGTTCGGCCGGAAGCGCGGCTACTACCGCGTGCTGTTCGAGGCCGGACCCGTGGACGCCACGACCTTCGCCGAGCTCGCGGGCGTGCCGGAGCCGAACGCCCGCGCGTGGCTCGCCGAGCAGGTCGCCGCCGGCGTGCTCCGCACCGTGCGGGGACCCGCCGCCGACCGCGAGGAGCTGCTGCTTCCCGGCGAGTACGTGCCGATCCTCCTCGGCGACCACGGCGAGCCCGAGCTCGCGGGCGCCCGCGCCCTGCTCGACGAGCACCGCCACGAACTGCCCAGCGTGCTCGAGGGCCTGCAGCACGCACCCCGCCCCTCCTAGACTCGGGGCGTGGAGCCCGAGGACCAGGTCATCCGCTACGCCGAGCACGACGGCGCGTCCATCGCGTGGGCGGCCGTCGGGCAGGGGCCGCCGCTCGTCATCGGCGGCTGGTGGTCGAGTCACCTCGAGCTCGACTGGCGCAATGCGAGGTTCCGCCGGTTCACGGCTGCGCTCGCGCAGCATCGCACCGTCATCCGGTACGACCGTCCCGGGGCCGGGGTCTCCGATCGCGGGGTCATGCCGGCGCGCACGCTCGAGGCGGAGCTCGGCACGCTCGAGGCGCTCATCGACGAGGCCGCCCCCGGCCGGATCTCGTTGTTCGGCGCCTCCTCGGGCTCGGGCGTGGCGTCCCGCTACGCGGCGCGGCATCCCGAGCGCGTCGACCGGCTCGTGCTCTACGGCTCGTACGCCCGCGGCGTCGACCTCGCCCCGCCCGCCGCGCGCGAGGCCATGCTCTCGATCATCGACCAGCACTGGGGCCTCGGCTCCCGGGTGCTCGCCGACCTGTTCCTGCCCGACGCGACCGCCGAGGAACGCGCCGAGTTCGTGGAGTTCCAGCGTCGCTCGGCCTCGCGCGAGGTGGCGCTCGCGTCGCTGCAGGCGGTGTACGAGTTCGATGCCACGGGGCACCTGGGCGACGTGCTCGCGCCGACGCTCGTGCTGCACCGCCGCGATGACCGCGCGATCCCCTTCTCACTCGGCAAGGACGTCGCCCGCCGCATCCGCAACGCCCGCTTCGTCCCGCTCGAGGGCGACGACCACTTCCCCTGGCGAGGCGACGCCGACGCCGTCGTGCGGGAGACGCTCGCCTTCCTCGGTGCGCCCGTCGAGGCCGCTCCCGCCCGCTCCGGCCCCGGCGCGGCCCGCCTCACCGATCGCGAGCGCGAGGTGCTGCGGCTCGTCGCGCGCGGGCAGACCGACGCCGAGATCGCGACCGAGCTCGTGCTGTCGACCCACACCGTGCACCGGCACATCGCCAACATCCGCACGAAGCTCGGCGTGCCGTCGCGCACGGCCGCGGCCGCGTGGGCGCTGCGCAACGAGCTGATCTGACCGGGGCTCCGGCGCCGAGCCGTCGCCGGGCCGTCGCGGTGCGCCCAGGGGAGCGGATGCCGCGGGCTGGCCGGTTCCGGCCACGCGAGGTTGGCCGGATCCGGCGATTCCCCGCGCGCCGCATCGGCGTTGACTGGCGTCCCGTGCCGCACACCCGTGCGGCGGCAGGACGATGCAAGGAAGCCACACGATGTCCGAAACCTTCAATCCCCATCTGCTCGCCGAGGACGCGAGCGCCCGTCCGTCGACTCCTGAAAACAAGGACGGGCACACACGGGAACACACAGTGTCCTTGTTTTCAGGAGTCGCCGCGGAGTTTTCAGGAGCTGCCGCGGAGTTTTCAGGAGCTGCCGCGGACGCGAGTGTCATCTCCCTCGTCGTCGACGAGGTCGCCGGCCACATCGACGAGGTCGACGGCCTCGCGGTCGCCCCCTCGCCCGAGGAGCAGGAGGCCGCCGTCGTCGGCGCGTTCGCCGAGCAGCTCGTCGGCATGCTCGCCTCGGCGACGACGCTCCTCACCGTGGAGCTCGGCCGCCGCTTCGGGCTCTACCGCACCCTGCGCGAGCACGGTCCGATGACCGCCGACGTCCTCGCGCGCACGACCGGCGTCGCGCCACGCTACGCCCGCGAGTGGCTCGAGCAGCAGGCCGCTGCCGGCATCCTCGGCGTCGACGACGCCCGGGCCGGGCGCGACGGGCGCCGCTTCTCGCTGCCGCCGCTCCACGCGCCCGTGCTCGTCGACGAGACGCATCCGGCGCACGCCGCGCCCGTCGCGGGACTGCTCGCGGGCGTCGCGCTCGCCTTCCCCGAGGTCGTCGCCGACTTCCGGCAGGGCCGCGGCGTCGCGTTCGAGGAGTACGGCGCCGAGCTCCGCCAGGGCCTCGGTGCACTGAACCGCCCCGGATTCACGCACGAGATGCGGGCCTGGGTCGAGACGCTGCCCGACCGCGCCGCCGCGCTCGACGCCGGGGGCCTCGTGCTCGACGCGGGCTGCGGCACGGGCTGGTCGACGATCGCCATCGCGACGGCGTTCCCGGCGGCACGCGTCATCGGCCTCGACCTCGACGCCGCGTCGATCGACGAGGCGCGCGAGCACGCGGCGGTCGCCGGCGTCGCCGACCGGGTCGCATTCCTGGTCGGCAATGCGGGCGACGCGACCGCCGTCCGCGACGCCGCCGCGGCGATCCGGGCGTTCACGAGCGGCCCGGTCGAGTCCCGCGAGACGGATGCCGCGGCATCCGGCTTCGACCTCGTCACGGTCTTCGAGGCGCTGCACGACATGGGCCGGCCGGTGGACGCGCTCGCCGCATTCCGGTCGCAGCTCCGTGCGGGCGGGGCGATCCTCGTGGCCGACGAGCGGGTCGCCGACGAGTTCCACGCCGATGCCGACCCGGTCGAGCGCATGCTCTACGCGATGAGCGTGCTGCACTGCCTGCCCGCGACGACCGCCGAGTCCGACGCCGTCGCGAACGGCACCGTGCTGCGCGCGCCGACCGTGCGCCGGTGGGCCGCGGCGGGCGGCTTCGGGCGGGTCGACGTGCTGCCGATCGAGAACCCGTTCTGGCGGTTCTATCGCATCGGCTGAGCGAGGGCGACGGCACCACGCGAGACGCGCAGACGGATGCCGCGGCGGGAGGGCTCCGCCGCGGCATCCGCTCGCACTCGTGACCGGGTCACCCCTTCTCGGTCACGGTGCCGTTCTTGATGTGCAGCCGCCGCTCGGCGCGCTTCGCCACCGCGGAGTCGTGCGTCACGATCACGAGCGTGAGGCCCCGGTCGCGCCAGAGGCCCTCGAGCAGGTCCATGATCTCGTCGCGGGTCTGCTCGTCGAGGTTGCCCGTGGGCTCGTCGGCCAGCAGCACGTCGGGCTCCTTCACGAGCGCCCGCGCGATCGCGACGCGTTGCTGCTGGCCGCCCGACAGCTCGCCCGGCACGTGCCCGGCGCGGTCGGCGAGCCCGACCGAGGCGAGCGCCTCGACGGCACGGCGCCGCCGCTCCTCGGCGCTCACGGCGAGGGGCTCGAGGGCCGTCTCGACGTTCTCCTGTGCGGTCAGGGTGGGGATGAGGTTGAACCCCTGGAACACGAAGCCGATCTCCCGGGCGCGGATACGGCCGAGCTTGCCGTCGGGCAGGTGCGAGAGCTCCGCGTCGCCGAGGCTGATGCGGCCGGCCGACGGGCGGTCGAGCGCACCGAGCATCTGCAGCAGCGTCGACTTGCCGCCGCCGGTCGGGCCCTGGATCGCGACGAGCTGCCCCGACGGGATGGTGAGCGTCACGTCCTGCAGCGCGGTCACGGTGCGCTTCGACTGCGCGTAGGTCTTCGAGACGTTCTCGAGCGTGTACATGGTCGGTCCTTTCAATCGCAGCAACGAGCCGCGACGGGTCGAATGAGGTCGTATGCCGCGGGCGTCATGCGACGCTCCGCAGCGCCTCGGCGGGGCGGAGTCGCGCCGCGCGCCAGCCGCCGATCGCTCCGGCGAGCAGCCCGCCGAGCACCGCGAGCCCGATGGCGATGGCGATGACGCTCACCGTGACGGGCGCGTTCAGCACGACCTCGGTGGTCGCGGACGCCGCCTGGTTCGCCGTGCCGAAGGGCCCGCCGCCGGCCGCGCCGCCGGGGCCGCCCGCCATGACGCCGTCGGGAAGGGTCGTGCCGGCGCTGCCCCCGAGGGTCGGGGAGACGAGGTTGACGATCCAGATGCCGACCAGCCCGAGCGCGAGGCCCGCGGCGCCGCCGATGAGGCCCTGCACGAGCGACTCGCCCGCGACCTGCCCGGTGATGCGGCGGTTCGACCAGCCGATCGCCTTCAGCGTGCCGAACTCGCGGGTGCGGCGGGTGACGCCCTGGATGGTGAACAGGATCGCGATGAGGAACGCCGTCGCGAGCACCGCGATCGACAGCCAGAGGCCGAGGTT